>NZ_WLUL01000013.1:0-253925 GCF_009706585.1 Providencia sp. wls1916 | reverse complement strand
GTGGTTCTTTCTTATTCAGAAAGAGCGGTATTATGCAATGATTTTTGCAACAACACCCGCACCTACAGTACGACCACCTTCACGGATTGCGAAACGTAAACCATCATCCATCGCGATTGGGTGAATCAGAGTCACGATCATGTTGATGTTATCGCCTGGCATTACCATCTCTACGCCTTCTGGCAGTTCGATAGTACCGGTTACGTCAGTTGTACGGAAGTAGAACTGTGGACGGTAGCCTTTGAAGAATGGAGTATGACGACCACCTTCATCTTTGCTCAGAATATAAACTTCTGATTCGAATTGAGTGTGTGGCTTGATTGAACCTGGTTTAGCCAGTACTTGACCACGTTGAATTTCTTCACGCTTAGTACCACGCAGCAGAACACCAACGTTCTCACCCGCACGACCTTCGTCCAGCAGTTTACGGAACATTTCAACGCCAGTACAAGTCGTCTTAGCCGTTGCTTGGATACCAACGATTTCAACTTCTTCACCAACTTTGATGATACCACGCTCAACACGGCCTGTTACTACTGTACCACGACCAGAGATTGAGAATACGTCTTCGATTGGCAGCAGGAATGGCTTATCAATTGCACGCTCTGGTTCTGGGATGTAAGAATCCAGGTAGCCTGCTAATTCAACAATTTTCGCTTCCCACTCTGGGTTGCCTTCCAGCGCTTTCAGTGCTGAACCGCGAACAACTGGAGTGTCGTCGCCTGGGAAATCGTATTGAGACAGAAGTTCACGAACTTCCATTTCAACTAATTCTAACAGTTCTTCGTCGTCTACCATGTCACATTTGTTCAGGAAAACGATGATGTAAGGAACACCTACTTGGCGACCTAACAGGATGTGCTCACGAGTTTGTGGCATTGGGCCATCAGTCGCAGCAACAACCAGAATTGCACCGTCCATCTGCGCAGCACCAGTGATCATGTTTTTAACATAGTCGGCGTGACCTGGGCAGTCTACGTGTGCGTAGTGGCGAGTTGGAGTATCGTATTCTACGTGAGAAGTAGAAATGGTGATACCACGCGCTTTTTCTTCTGGTGCGTTATCGATTTGGTCGAATGCACGAGCGTTACCGCCGTAAGTTTTCGCCAGAACAGTAGTGATTGCTGCTGTCAGGGTAGTTTTACCATGGTCAACGTGGCCGATTGTACCAACGTTAACGTGCGGTTTTGAACGTTCAAATTTTTCTTTAGACACGACTCTATTCCTTATGGAGTTCCCTCTTCACGATAAAGAAGGAACTTAAATTAAAGTAGTTAAATCGATAAAAATCGATTATCTAGCGTTACGAGCTTCGATTACAGCTTGTGCAACGTTGTTTGGCGCTTCATTGTACTTCAGGAACTCCATAGAGTATGAAGCACGACCTTGAGTCTGAGAACGCAGGTCAGTAGCATAACCGAACATTTCGGACAATGGTACTTGTGCACGAACAACTTTACCAGTAGGTAAGTCATCCATACCTTCAATCATACCACGACGACGGTTCAGGTCACCAATTACATCGCCCATGTAGTCTTCTGGAGTTTCCACTTCAACTTTCATGATTGGCTCAAGCAGAACTGGTTTCGCTTTTTTGAAGCCGTCTTTAAATGCCAGCGATGCTGCCAATTTAAACGCCAATTCAGAGGAGTCAACATCATGGTAAGAACCGAAATGCAGACGAACACCCATGTTAACTACTGGATAACCAGCTAATGGACCAGACTTCAGCTGCTCTTGCAGACCTTTGTCAACCGCAGGAATGTATTCCGTAGGGATTACACCACCTTTGATTTCGTTGACAAATTCGTAGTCCATTGGCAGACCATCTTTGTCTTTCTTGTCCAGTGGGTACATATCGATAACGACATGACCGTACTGACCACGACCACCAGACTGTTTCGCGTGTTTACCTTCGATATCAGTCACTTTAGCAGTGATTGCTTCGCGGTAAGCTACTTGTGGTTTACCAACGTTCGCTTCAACTTTGAATTCACGACGCATACGGTCAACCAGAACGTCCAAGTGCAATTCACCCATACCAGCGATGATAGTCTGATTAGTCTCTTCATCACTTGATACGCGGAATGATGGGTCTTCTTGAGCCAGGCGGCCTAATGCGATACCCATTTTTTCTTGGTCAGCTTTAGTTTTTGGTTCGATTGCAACAGAGATTACTGGCTCTGGGAATTCCATACGCTCCAGGATGATTGGTGCATCAACTGCACATAAAGTATCACCTGTAGTTACGTCTTTCAGACCGATAGCAGCCGCGATGTCACCAGCGCGAACTTCTTTAATCTCTTCACGCTTGTTAGCGTGCATCTGAACGATACGACCAAAACGCTCTTTCTTCGCTTTAACAGCGTTCAGAACGGTATCACCTGAGTTAACAACACCGGAGTAAACACGGAAGAATGTCAGGTTACCAACGAATGGGTCAGTTGCAATTTTAAATGCTAAAGATGAGAACGGCTCTTCGTCACTTGCATGACGTTCAGCTGGAGTATCTTTACCATCGTCCAGAACACCGTTAATTGCCGGTACATCTGTAGGAGCTGGTAAGTAATCCACGACCGCATCCAGCATCGCCTGAACACCTTTGTTCTTAAATGCAGAACCACAGGTAACCAGGATAATTTCGCTAGCAAGAACACGTTGACGTAAAGCACCTTTGATTTCTGCTTCAGTCAGTTCTTCACCGCCCAGATATTTTTCCATCAGTTCTTCTGATGCTTCTGCAGCGGATTCGATCAGGTTGTTGTGCCACTCTTCAGCCAGCTCTTGCATGTCCGCAGGGATATCTTCGTATTCGAAGGTAACGCCTTGGTCTTCATCGTTCCATTTGATTGCTTTCATTTTCAGCAAGTCAACAACACCAGTGAACGACTCTTCTGCGCCAACTGGTAATTGCAGTGGAACTGCAGTAGCTGCTAAACGAGTTTTTAACTGCTCAACAACACGTAAGAAGTTCGCACCCATACGGTCCATTTTGTTAACGAACGCGATACGTGGAACTTTATATTTGTTAGCCTGACGCCATACAGTTTCAGACTGTGGCTGAACACCACCAACCGCACAGTAAACCATTACCGCGCCATCAAGAACACGCATAGAACGTTCTACTTCGATTGTGAAGTCAACGTGTCCCGGGGTGTCGATGATGTTGATACGGTGTGGTTCATACTGCTTAGCCATACCAGACCAGAATGCAGTAGTCGCAGCTGAAGTGATAGTAATACCACGCTCTTGCTCCTGCTCCATCCAGTCCATTGTTGCAGAACCTTCGTGGGTTTCACCGATCTTATGGTTTACACCAGTATAGAACAGAATACGTTCAGAAGTTGTGGTTTTACCGGCGTCGATGTGTGCACTGATACCGATGTTACGATAGCGTGCTATGGGCGTTTGACGAGCCATTTTTTCCTCTCTCGTGGGCGTTCAATTCTTCATATAAAGGGCAGCTGAAAGCTACCCTGAGATACATCACTAAGATTGGTAAGAGATTACCAACGGTAGTGTGCGAACGCCTTGTTAGCTTCTGCCATACGGTGAACGTCTTCACGTTTCTTAACAGATGAACCTTTGTTCTCAGCAGCGTCTGATAATTCGTTTGCCAGGCGAAGTGCCATAGATTTATCACCGCGTTTACGAGCAGCATCAACGATCCAACGCATTGCCAGGGCATTACGACGAACCGGGCGAACTTCAACTGGAACTTGGTAAGTTGAACCACCAACACGGCGGGATTTAACTTCCACAGTCGGACGCACGTTATCAAGTGCTAATTCGAATGCGTCAAGTTCAGTTTTACCAGAACGCTGAGCAAGGAGCTCAAGTGCGTTATATACGATTGCTTCAGCAGTAGATTTTTTCCCGTCTACCATCAGGATATTTACAAATTTGGCCAGTAATTCTGATCCGAACTTAGGATCTGGAAGAATTTTACGTTGACCAATTACGCGACGACGTGGCATGGATATGACTCCGTTGTTAATTCAGGTTTGTCCAAAACTCTACGAGAGTATTTTGACATTAAGATTAAAAATGTTTGGCCTTACTTAACGGAAATCCATTAAGCCTTAGGTTTCTTCGCGCCGTATTTAGAACGAGCTTGCTTACGGTCTTTAACACCAGAACAGTCCAGTGCGCCGCGAACGGTGTGATAACGCACACCTGGCAAGTCTTTAACACGACCGCCACGGATCAGGATTACGGAGTGTTCCTGCAAGTTGTGGCCTTCACCACCGATGTAGGAAGATACTTCGAAACCGTTAGTTAAACGAACACGGCATACTTTACGTAATGCTGAGTTTGGTTTTTTAGGAGTGGTAGTATATACACGAGTACATACGCCACGTTTTTGCGGGCAAGCTTCCAGTGCTGGAACGTTGCTTTTCACAACTTTCGAGCTACGAGATTTGCGTACCAGCTGATTAATAGTTGCCATTATTAAAAAAGCTCCTGGTTTTTTTGCTTCGTAAACACGGATTTTGACCTCGTTCGCCAACATGACGATACACGAGGACGCGAAATTTTATTGCCGACTGGCTCAGGTGTCAAGAAATATACAACTTTTAGTGACTTTATAAGGCAAAATGTTGCTTATGAGCTTCAGTTAGCTTTACAAAACCTTGATATGAGATGATAGAAACGTCATCAGCTACCTGATCTTGTAGCCCTCGGGCATGAATATCTGCATCCAAGGCATAGATTTGGGCACCGCTATTTTGTAGTTCCGCAAGATATTTGGATTGTGAAACAGCGGCAATCACACCATCTTGGAAAAGCAATATAGCGTCTTCATTGGTGATTAAACGCAATAGCGCTGAGAAATCACATTTAAATGGAGAAGTGGCTAGAGTGTATAGCATAGGTAGGATCCTACTATAGATCAAAATCCGAACACAAGATCAAATTTTGAACACAATCTCAAAATTTGAGCACAACATCACAGGCGGATAGCCTCTCTTGGATCTGCTGGGGTGTTAAGAATTCAGGTGTCACAACCCACTCATTTTGCTGGCTAAGACCTCTTTCCTTTAATGACTCTAAACATAGGTAAATATTTTCAATGTCATAGAGAGGTAAGATCTTGAACGTCGAAATATAGTCCCGAGCTAAAATTTCTTTAGGCTGCTGATGAGCGAGTAATTGGCATACACCATCAGAAAGGAAGAATACGCTAATTTCTTCTGTCAGTGCCGAGGTTGCTAATAATGCATCCAGTCCTTCGCGCCCACTGGCACTACCATGTGGCATAGTCGTAAAAACAAAGGCTATTTTCTTCACAAGAGACCTTATCTTATAGAGTGACGTCGTTCATGATGTTCAGGTTTAAAACTGGATGGTGCGGTCAGCGGTTAACATGGATTCAGCAAGACTGCCTAAACCGCTCATGGTAAAACTTTCAGATAAGTTATGAGCAGATAGCGATAGCGCGTTAGCTTGTTCTTTATCTGTAATACCACGACGTAACCCTGCGGCAACACAGACATTCATTTCACAGCCCGATTCTTGTGCCAGTTGGCGCCATGCTTTGACCAGGTCAAATTCATCATTTGCAGGGGAAGTTAAAGCATTGCCATTAAGAACGCCATCTTGATAAAAAAACACCGTCTTCAATAAATGCCCCTCTTTAAGAAGGGCCTTGGCAAATTGATAGGCACTTGCTGATTGTGAAGTGCCGTATGCGGGGCCAGTCACTAACAAACAATAGGTTAGCGGGGTTGTTTTACTCATTCACCACTCTTAAATTGGCGGATATATAAATAGACGGTGTGCTTAGAAATATTCAGGCGGTCAGCCACTTGGTTGATAGCATCTTTGATATCAAAGATGCGGTCAGCCACTTGGTTGATAGCATCTTTGATATCAAAGATACCTTTTTCGTACAAGTTCAGAACCACTTGTTTATTTTTCGCGTTGTTAGAAACATTACGGTCATTGCTAACTTCTTCGATGGTGTATTCTAATGTTTGTGCAACCAAGTCATCGACTGAAGACGCGAAGTTGACATCCGAAGTCACGTCTTGCTTTTCTTCTGGCACAAAAGACTTAATGATTTCAGAGAATGGCACATCCAAGTTCATGTTGATACACAGTAAGCCGATAACACGTTGCTTACGGTTACGAATCGCAATCGTCACAGACTTCATTAAGTCGCCACTTTTTGCTTTCGTAAAATAGGCTTTAGAGACATTGGATTCTGCATCCGCCATATCATGAAGCATTCTTAATGCTAAGTCAGTGATAGGGGAGCCAATCTTACGCCCTGTATGCTGACCATTCGCTATTCTCACTGCTGAACATTTGAGGTCTTCTAAAGAGTGAAGAACAATTTCACAATGCTCACCAATTAGCATAGCGAGCCCGTCAACCGCAGCTTCATATGATTTTAAAATTTCGTGGTCAGTCTCAGTAAACGGCTGGTTATCAAGAATATTAATATCACTGAGGTCTTGGGATTGTAATGCATCAGACATTTCAACGTCATCCTTCTAAAGTGTATAAAATTCATCACGTCAACCAATGAGGCATTCATTATTCGACTCATTTGCCTTCATTTTATCGTACATAGTCAACGGATGTGATGATTAAAAATAAAAACGAATCTATTGAAGTTAAAACTCCGAGGCGTTGCCGTCAAGCGAATGAATGCAAGAGAGTATGTTTTATCACAAGTTTTAAAGAATATAAGATTTTTAAATGCAAATTTTTAATCGAGAATGACACAACTCTGCTTTTTTAGCATTGGATTGCGTAACTCAATGAAAAAAGCCCAGAACGAATCTGAGCTTTTTTATTTTTAACGATGTGAAATCTTATTTTGCAGCAGGTTTGATGTCTAATAACTCAACATCGAAGACAAGCGTTGAGTTTGCAGGGATACCTGGAACGCCATTTTCACCGTAAGCTAATTCTGGTGGGATAACTAATGTCATCTTGCCACCTTTCTTCAGGTTAGATAAACCTTCAGTCCAGCCTTTGATCACTGAATTTAATGGAATAGTCAGTGGCTCGTTACGAGAATAAGAGCTATCGAATTCTGTGCCATCGACTAAAGAGCCTTTATAGTGAACAACAACGGTTTCGTCTTCTTTAGGTTTTGCGCCAGTGCCATCTTTCTCAATTTTGTACAGTAGGCCAGACTTAGTTTTCACTACGCCCTTTTCTTTTGCAAATTTCTCGCGATATTCGTCACCTTTCTTCACGTTAGCTACTGATTCAGCCTTGATTTTATCTTCAGCTGCTTTTTTCACTTGTCCTTCGAATTGACGTAATGTTTCTTCAACTTGAGCATCAGTCATTTTGCTTTTGCCGTTGAATGCATCTTGAACACCAGCCAGTAGTTGGGCTTTGTCCAGATTAATACCGATCGATTTTTGCTCTTCTAAAGAATTCTGCATATAGCGACCTAAAGAGGCACCTAATGCGTATGCGTTACGCTCTTCAGCATTTTTGAAAGCGCTCGCTTGTGTTTTTGCTTCTTCTGCCATAACTTGTGGGGCAGTAAAAGCGAATGCTAATGTTGTTGCTAATAGACTTGCCTTAAACAGTGATTTCATCCTAATCTCCGATAGCTATTATTCGAGCCATACGGCTCATTTTTATTGATAGCTGTTCCTTATCTTAAAAAACAAGCTGTCAGTTAACACAAAAAATATAAGAATATCTTAGACCACATTAACAAAAAGAGGTTTCAACGCCTACACCTTTAAATAAAACTTATCTGTTGATTTGTAATGTTCGGTTATTATGATGTTTTTTTCATGGTGAGAACCCATAAGGAGAGTCTAAAATGGATTCATCAGACAATTTTGAACAGCGTTTAGAACTTTTAGAAAGCAAAGTTGCTTTCCAAGAATTGACCATTGAGCAGCTTAACCAAGTGATTACAGAACAACAAATGCAGCTGTCAAAAATGCAAGAACATTTACGCATCGTTGCGGAGAGGTTGAAAGCGTCGCAATCATCTCACCTTGCCCGCCCTGAAGAAGAGACTCCCCCTCCACATTATTAATCTCTCAGCTATTCGCCTTGATATGAAATTGGGAGATATCAATATCAGGCAATGCCACTTCTTCGGGCTTATTCAATTGAGGAACCCATTCATAGGGGACTCGATAAGCCCGATAAATCATGTTATTCCATGCGTATTGCTCGTCGGTATAAGGGGAAATATATTCCCAAACAATTTTATTTTCCTTGGTAACTTCAATAATTCGTCCATCCGCGCCCTCTGTAATCAGAGTATTACCATTAAGTAATCGTTGCGCACTGCTAACATGCGGACTATAAAATCGAAAACGATTCGTCGGTATTTTAAATCCCTGCTCATTTGCAGAATGCTGCCAAACAATATCTAAACTGATCGGGTCTATCTCCAAGACTCGAGAATAATCACGACCCGCATTTTTTAATCCATAAAGCGAAGTTGGCGTTGCTTGCCCATAGCCTGCTTGCCAGCCATTATCAAACAATAAAATATTCCCCGCCCCCGGTAACCCTTGAGGAATAAGATGGGCATGATGTTGACCAATAATCCCCCCTAAATGTTTAACATTATCATGGGTATAATCAGGCCCAATTTGCCATACAATCTTTCTTGTTTCACGGCTGGTAATTCCAATAATATTCGCTTCCCGAGAGCTCCATATTATATTCTCAGGATGAAAATCAGCATTGCCATTATCATAGTGTTTGTTGGGACCAAGCCAAGATAGGCTATTGATATGTAAATAATCCCCTACATCACCAACGATCAGATTAGGATTACGATAAAAGACATTTTTAGCAGTTTCAGAAAAACCGAGCTCCGAAAAATAATCACTGAACGCCCATGCCCATACAATATTTCCCTGCCAATCAATCTCAACAAAGACGTCATCCAGTAATGGCTTATCTGATATTTGAGGATTTTGAATATTTCGATGGCAAAGTAATAATGTTTTTCCATTATGAACAGGGGATATCAAGCCAGGCGTATAATACCCGACGGGATTTCCTTCTCGTTGAAAATCATGATGCGCCCTTGCAGACCAATATTGTTTTCCGACATCATCCGTCAATGACTCTACACGATCGAATGACCAAACTTCGTTATTATCCCAATCCCGCTGAACCAACCTGGTATATTCGCGATATTTATTACCCTCTTTTGGCTTTTCATAGCTCAGCAGATTGCCTTGAGATAACATTTTGCAAGGCACGCCATCACTGTCCTGCCAAACATGAACTTCATTGCCATTCATATCAATAAGCACAGCGCCCTTATTCGCCGCTGAGAATAATGTATAACCATTCCATGCTTTATCTGGTCTATAAATTGTTGTTTTTGTAGGGTAAATAGAGGGAGTTCCCATAATAATTTTCCTAGATGATTGAGACTATGACGCGAGATAAACAAAGAAATTAATCTCGATAAACATCATGGGAATTATAAGACAGAAAATTAACCAATTGATTTATAATAAATTTTAGTGATTACTAAATTTAATGACGGGGAATGCTTGAGACCGAATTTTGAGCAAAAAAAAGCCCAACATAAAAATGTTGAGCCTACTTTCGAAATAAAAAACGAGTTCGCTTTTTATTGAATCTCTCTTTTAGAGATTAGTGGCAACCACAACCGCCATGCTTGTGACCGTGACCTTGACCTTCGCCACCACCACAGCAACCGCCTTCTGAACCGTGGCTATGACCGCCACCGCCACAGCAACCACCTTCGTGGTCATGGTCGTGGTCGTGACCATCAGCACCATGGACGTGGCCATGAGCGATTTCTTCTTCAGTTGCTTCACGGATAGCCATGACTTCAACATTAAATTTCAGGTTTTGACCTGCTAACATATGGTTACCGTCAACGATAACTTCATCGCCTTCGATGCCAGTGATTTCAACTGGAACTGGACCCATGTCAGTATCCGCTAAGAAACGCATACCCACTTCCAGCTCATCAACGCCCATGAATACATCTTTCGGTACGCGTTGAACTAAGTTGTCATCATATTGACCATATGCATCGTCTGAAGCGACTTCAACATCGAAATGTTCGCCAACTTCACGACCTTCTAATGCTTTTTCCAGACCAGAAATTAAAGAACCACGGCCATGCAGATAGTCCATTGGCGCATTTGCCGGGGACTCATCAACTAAAACACCGTCTTCTGTTCTTACTTGGTAAGCTAAGCTTACAACCAAGTCTTTTGCTACTTTCATGACATCTCCTACGACCCGTAAGGGAAAAATTTTTGCCAATTGTACCGGAAAACAATTGTGCTGTATTGAGAATTGACAAAATTCTCTTATTCTGGGGTAAAAATTCCAATAACTTGTTCTTGCTTTCTCACATGCTCAGTCGCATCGCCTTCAGCTTGACGTTGTTGATCCCCGCAATTGACACATTCAACCACATCAATTTTATCTTCTCGCCACATCATTAAGGTGTCTTGAGACTTGCATTTAGGGCAGGTTGCCCCAGCAATAAAACGCTTACGTGTTGCTGCCATTTTTCTACCTTACTGTTCATTATTCCAGCTGTGCGGTTGGCGATTTTCTCTTTGCATCTCTTTTTCGAAAAGTTCGTTGAGTTCACGCCGCGCCTCTTTAATACGCGAAATTTGCCCGCTATCGCTATTCTCATTTTCAGGAATGATATCCCTTAACATACGCATATCAAGCCGGCGAAAATGCTGTTTTGCACGATAAGCTTTATGAGGATGCATACCTGTACTAATCAGTGCCTTACTTCCCATTTCTAACGCGCTTGAGAAGGTTTCACGGCTAAAATCCGTCACGCCACTATGCAGTAATTCGTGAGCCTCTAAACGCCCTTTTGCACGGGCAATAATATGCAAGTTCGGGAAGTTTTCTTGGCAAATACGCACAATTTCCATCACTTCTTCAGGAACGTTGCTGGTGATCACAATGGCTTTGGCTTTATCCGCTCCCGCTGAGCGTAGAAGTTGTAGTTCTCGCGCATCCCCATAATAAACGGTGTAACCGTAGCGGCGCATGGTACTAATCGCGGTAACATCTTGTTCAAGCACCGTAATATTCACTTTGTTCGCCATCAATAGACGACCAACCACCTGCCCCATTCGTCCAAATCCCACTAAAATCACGTGAGGATTGGTGTCTTCCACAAACGGTTTTTCGGTAGAGGTTGGCTGCTGATTATAACGGCGGTTGAGATACGCATCTATCAGCTGCATCACAAGTGGCGTTGTCATCATCGATAGCGTCACCACCACCAACAATAAATCCATTTGCCTTTCATCAATCACGCTAGCTCCGAATGCCGTGGCATAAATCACAAAGGCGAACTCACCACCTTGGCTAAGCACCCCTGAGAATTGCGCTCGAGCGCCTGTACGTAAACGTGCCACAAATCCCAGCACATATAAGACAAGCGCTTTCACAGCGACCAGCACCAAAACTGCCAATAAAACTTGAGGGAGATAAGCCCACAATACTTGTAAATTTAATGACATACCGACGGAAATGAAAAACAGCCCCAGCAGCAAACCTTTAAACGGCTCGATATTGATTTCAAGTTCATGACGAAATTCCGTCTCAGCGAGCATCACCCCCGCCATAAACGTCCCCAAGGCCATTGAAAAGCCAAGGCTTTCCATTATCAATGCGGAACCCAGTACGACTAACAACGCCGCTGCGGTAAAAATTTCATGCACGCCCGATTTCGCTGCAAGCCTAAATAATGGACGTAGTAAATAACGTCCGACAATCCATAACCCTGCAAACGCCACCACTTTCAATCCAATTTTGTACCAATCGCTGCTTCCCGTATCACCTGCCAACAGCGGAATCAGCGCCATAATCGGGATCACAGCCATATCTTGGAACAGTAAAACAGAAAAGCCAAGCTGCCCACTTTCTTGGTTGGACATCCCTTTTTCATTCATTAATTGCAGCGCCATTGCCGTGGAGGACATCGCCATTCCCAGCCCACCAACCACTGCTGCCTGCCAAGAAAACTGAGCAAGGATCAGGATACCTGCCATCAAAGCTGCGGTCACAACCACTTGAATGGTGCCGACACCAAAAATCGACCGACGCAACTCCCACAATTTCGAGGGCTTCAGTTCCAACCCAATCAAAAACATTAAGAAGACAACACCCAGTTCCGAGAAATGCAGGATGTCATCCACATTGCGAATAAAGCCCAATACAAATGGACCAATCGCAATCCCCGCTAATAAATAGCCTAACACCGCTCCCAAACGGATTTTTTGGGCAATCGGCACCATCACCACACCGGCGCATAAAAATATGATCACCGATTCAAATAGATTTAATTCATCCATTTGAAATGTCTCCCGTATTGAGGGGTTGTCTCATCCATTGCTTATACTCTTCAACCATTTGCTGTAACTGTTGTGGGCTCTGTCGGCGGGCAGAATAGATAATGTTCGGTTCCATCCAGTGCATATCACACATCAATGAGGTCAACTCAAATGGACGAAGGATTTCAGATAATGGATAACGATTATAGCCACCATATTGGTAAGCTTCTTCTGGCTCTCCAGTAGTAATAATCGAGCGCCAATATTTGCCTTTCAATTTTTGGTATCCTTGGTCTGTGGCAAATCGGCGAGTCAGAACTTGGTCAAACCACTCTTTTAATAGCGCGGGACAACTATAAGTATACAGCGGGTGCTGAAATACGATGACATCATGCTGGCAAAGCAGCTTTTGTTCTGCGGTGACATCAATAAAATAATCGGGATATGTTGCGTATAAATCGTGGATAGTGACATTGTCAAAACCGCGCACTGCATTTAACAACAGACGATTAGCAACAGATTCATGGGGGTCTGGGTGAGCATAGACCACGAGCACTTTTGGCGTATTTGACATCTTTCCCTCCTCAAAGGCGTGTCAGGCGGATAATTTTCCGTTACCATGCAGCCTGCTAAATGTACTTTAAGCTTAATATATTTCAGTAATAACTTTATTATTCGAATATATCTAACTCAATAATTTAACATATTTTCAATAGACGGTTTCTATGATTGTTTTCTCTTCATTACAAATTCGCCGAGGTGTACGTGTTCTGCTGGACAATGCAACTGCGACTATCAATCCGGGGCAAAAAGTCGGGTTAGTGGGTAAAAACGGCTGCGGAAAATCCACATTGCTGGCACTGTTAAAGGGTGAATTGCAAGCGGAAGCAGGATCAGCAACCTTTCCAAGCAATTGGTCTATGGCATGGGTGAACCAAGAAACCCCAGCCCTTGATGTACCTTGTATTGAGTATGTGATTGATGGCGATCGTGAATTTCGTGCCTTAGAACATAAACTTCAACAGGCGAACGAAAAAAATGACGGTCACGCTATCGCCGTTATTCATGGGCAATTAGATGCCATTGATGCGTGGACAATTCAATCCCGTGCAGCGAGTTTGCTACATGGTCTTGGCTTTAGCCAAGCACAGCTACAGTCTCCGGTAAAATCATTCTCCGGTGGGTGGCGTATGCGCCTGAACCTTGCACAAGCCTTACTGTGCCGCTCCGATTTATTACTTCTCGATGAACCGACGAACCACTTAGATTTAGACGCAGTGATTTGGCTGGAAAAATGGCTTAAAAGCTATTCTGGCACACTGATTTTGATCTCCCATGATAGGGACTTCCTCGACCCAATCATCGACAAAGTACTGCATATCGAACAAGAAACCATGTTCGAATACACAGGCAACTACTCCTCATTCGAACGCCAACGTGCCACTAAACTGGCACAGCAACAAGCCTTGTATGAAAGCCAACAAGCTAAAGCCGCCCACTTACAAAGTTATATTGACCGCTTTAGAGTGCAGGCCACCAAAGCTAAACAGGCACAAAGCCGAATTAAAATGCTTGAACGTATGGAGATGGTCGCCCCTGCGCACGTGGATAACCCATTCCATTTTTCATTCCGTCAACCGGAAAGCCTGCCTAACCCATTATTAAAAATGGAAAAAGTCAGCGCAGGTTACGGCGAAAAAGTGGTATTAGAATCCATCAAATTAAATTTAGTTCCGGGTTCTCGCATTGGGTTACTCGGCCGTAACGGTGCCGGTAAATCCACATTAATCAAAATGCTAGCAGGCGACTTGCCGCCATTACACGGTGAAATCTCACTCGCTAAAGGGATCAAACTGGGGTATTTCGCCCAGCATCAATTAGAATATTTGCATGCGGATGAGTCCCCATTACAGCATCTTGCTCGCCTTGCGCCAGAGCAAACCGAGCAGCAATTACGTGATTACCTTGGCGGCTTTGGTTTTAAAGGTGACCAAGTGACGGATCCTAGCGGACGTTTCTCCGGTGGAGAAAAAGCCCGCTTAGTATTAGCTCTAATTGTCTGGCAGCGCCCTAACTTACTGTTACTCGATGAGCCAACCAACCACTTAGATTTGGATATGCGCCAAGCACTGACCGAAGCGTTAATGGCTTTCGAAGGCGCATTGGTTGTGGTTTCCCATGATAGGCACTTACTGCGCACCACCACCGATGAGCTGTATCTGGTTCATGGCGGAAAAGTCGAGCAATTTGATGGCGATCTTGAGGATTACCAACAATGGTTAGCCGAGCAGAACAAAATGGAGCTACAGCAAGCTCGTGATCTGCTTGATAAAGAAAAACCAGCCAGCACATCAACCGTGACGGCGCAAGATAGAAAAGACCAAAAACGCCGCGAAGCCGAATTCCGTCAGCTGACCCAACCTATCCGTAAAAAAATCACGGAGTTGGAAAAGAAAATGGAAAAACACTCTGCATCATTAGCTGAGTTAGAGGCGAAGTTATCCGATGCTGCCATTTATGAGCAAGATAAAAAAGCGGAGCTAACTGACTGTTTGAAAAAGCAAACTGAGCATAAATCAGCCCTTGAAGACGTTGAAATGGAATGGATGGATCTGCAAGAGCAGTTAGAAACTATGACCAATGAGTTTGAAGCTGGCTAATTCGTAATAGCCTTTCAATAATAACCCTTTATTAAAATCAAATTAATAAGGGGTTATTTCAATAAACAACCAAAAAAGATAATCATAATTGGATTTCTTGCATTTGAAAATTTAATTACACATAAAAATCTTATTTAAGGTTTCTTTAAAACATAATCCGAAGCGTTGACGTATTATTAATAGAATTAAATATTAACATATCGTTAACCTGAAGCAGTTATAGCCACATAATCAAAGTGTAACACAAGAAATAATACTTATTCTTCAATGAATTAAAATCACCATAAAACGCACTAATTGCCATCTATTTTGTCGCTTAAATACCCCCATTATAATGAAGCCAATTCTACAAACTAAAAATAAAAACCTATAAAGATAAGGCATTAGCACTTATCAAGATTCTATGGTTGGTGCAGCATGATTTATATCATTACGATGCTCTATGGCAGAGACACAGCAAAAAAATATTTCTGGTTTATTCTGGCACTCACATTATTTGGTGTACTGATTGGTGCCTGCTTTTTTCTATTACCTTTTTTTGCTGATCCCCATGAGTTTATGATCTTCCTCTGTATTCCAATTTTATTGGAAGCCATTCGCTCGTTTGTCTGCGCAATGTATTGCCAAGGTGCTACCCGAGGACTGAGGATCAGTCGCGGATTAGTGCTACTTTTAATGGTCTACATTGTCTTGTTTTCTAAAATACATGCGTGGGAAACCGTTCTCTCTGGATTTATTACTGGCTTATATCTCATGGTCAGTGCTATCTGGAAAATGTCCAATAGCGTGGTTTTGAAATTTAAACGCTGGAAGTTGATGCTCACTGTCTCCATTATTGAATTCTCATTAGGTTTATGGAATTTCATTCCTTGGTCTTTTGACTATTCATCTCGCCAAGTTTATTGGGATGTCGGCACGCTGATTATGATCTTCTCCCTCGACTCATTCTTTGTTTACTACTTTGTTGTGAGCAGCCAAATTCCCAATGCCAATCATATGGTATTTACGCGCAATAATGACGCTTCAAATAGAGAGCGCGGCACATTACATGTATGGACAACGACTGGGCAACTTCCACTATTTTTTAAAATTATCCAACGCTATATTGTTTCCCGTAATTCATTGGGCGTGATTAGTACAGGGCATGTTGCTTTTGAACTGGATGAAATTTATATCAGCCACTATCCAGAAAAAGATATCGACCGCGATACCGCGCAATTCTTGCAGATATTAAAATCCACCGAAGAAAACAATGACACAGGCGTTTTTCAAATCAGTTATCTTGATGAAATGAAAATTGCGCCACCATCAAACTTCAAATTAACCATTGAAGGGATCAGCAAAGAAAAGCTAGACGCATTCTGGCAAGAATACAGTAAAGACACGACCTACAATTTAACTAGTCGTAATTGTTCAACCGTCGTTTCTTTGGCGCTGATAAAAAGTACCGAGGGATATTTTACTGAGAAAAAAGGCGGTTTCATGCTACTGCTTAAATTGCTCTTTAGCCCTGAGCTTTGGGTTATGTCCCAACTCAGAAAACATGCAAGTATTATGACGTGGACACCGGGCATTGTTTTAGATTATTCCCGCGCCATGTCCGTTTTATTAAAAATGTAGCGTGCAGATGAGCAATCTATTACCTCAGAATGAGTGGAGAACGGAGTATCGCTATAAATCCCATATGGATTTTAATAACGAAACTTCAGACATCTCCATCCATAATTTTCGCTCTTTTCAGTTTGCCGACAAAAATGAATATACTTGGGATACTAAGCATTACAATCTGTCTAACTTGCAAAGTGTAGATTTAGTACAATCCCACTGGTCTGGCAAAATGATCGCCCATGTTTTTCTGAGCTTCGGTTTTTCCAATGGGGATTATGTCTCTTTTTCTATCGAGACAAGGCGAAAAGCACATCAACAATTTTCAGTTTGGAAGGGATTTTTCTATAACTACGATATTATCTATGTAGTTGCTGATGAGCAGGATTTAATTGGTACTCGCGTTAATTTACGCAATGAGCAAGTCTATATTTATCCCTTAAATTTAGATAAGCCACTTATTACAGAACTGTTTCTCAATTATATGAGCAAACTTAATCAGCTCAAAGAGACCAACGAAAAATACCATTCCATGTGGAATAACTGCACAACCAGCATTTATAAAATCGCCAAAAAAACCTACCCTGATTTTAAATTTAACTGGAAACTGTTAGTCAGTGGCTACGCTTCACAATATTGCCATCAATTAGGCTTTATTGAAGATAAAGATTATTTTAACAAACAACAAATCCCATTAATCCAATTGGTCGATAACCAATTTTCTCAAATAATACGCCGATAATAATGAAAAAAACCTGCCAAACGCTATAAAAAATAGCGAAGGCAGCGTTGAAATGTATGGCAAAAACAGGCTAAATCAATTTGGCTAGGCAGTACAAGAATAAAAAATATTAGACGCATTTCATGCAATTGTTATAGGGTGTCGTTTCACACCTTCACGCACATAACATGGTATTCGCCATCAATTTTTTCCGTGCCTTCCGTTTCATGTTCAAAACCCGGGAACTCACTATCCCATGCTTGTAAACTACGCAAATAGCCAATATGCGGGCTGTTAGTTTCTCCAAAGCTTTCGCCGGATAACAACATTGGGATCCCCGGTGGATAAGGAATAATCGAGTTCGCTGCAATACGCCCAGCCAGCTTATCTAACGGCACAGCTTCAACGCGATTCGCAACAATCTGTTGATAGGCATCACGTGGGCTCATCATGACATTGGGTAACTCTGAATAGGCTTGATTTAGCTGACTTCCCGGATTATTACGCTGCAAATAAGCAAACATCTTATCCCCCAAGTCCCTCAGCCCCATCTCACCATAAATTTCAGGCGCCACTTCCACCACTTCAGGTAACACTTTTTTCAGTTGAGTGTTGGTATCATAGTGGCGTTTAAAGGAGAGCAATGCATTGACTAATGTGCCCCATTTTCCTTTGGTGATCCCCATAGAAAACAGGAACATAATTTGGAAATCGGTAGTGCGGGTCGGCACAATACCATAGTGATTTAGCCATGCGGTGACGAGCGCCGCAGGAACACCGGAATCAAGTAGCTTGCCATCGTCCCCCATTCCTGGTGCCAAAATACTCACTTTGATAGGGTCTAACATCGCCCAATCTGCAGGAATATTTTTGAAACCATGCCACGTATCTTCAGGGTTCATTACCCAGCAGCTTTGCTCTTTCATCAACAATTCAACAGGGGCAAACTCAAAATCATAACGCTCACCAGTTGCAGGATCCTTCACCGTTTCCTGATTCCACGGTTTGAAAAACCACTCACCATCATTTTGGAACTCTTTGTACAGATAGCCGAGTGATTGACGAAAGTCGATGGCTTCGCGGATCACTTCATCGGTTAATGAGCGCCCACTATTTCCATCCATCATATCTGCCGCAATATCGTTCGATGCGCAAATGGCATACAACGGCGATGTGGTTGCATGCATGTGATAGGCTTGATTAAAGCGATTAAAATCAATGGCATTACGTCCATTACGAACATGAATGAACGAAGCTTGCGACAGCGCATTCAATAATTTGTGCGTTGAGTGAGTAGCGAAAATGGTAGGGTCATCGTCTTTGCGCTCTTCATCACGCATCGCAAAATGGTCACGATAAATCGGATTGAATCGCGCGTAGCCATACCATGCCTCATCGAAATGAATTCTATCGAGGGATTTATCCAATAAATTTTGCACTTTGCGCGCGTTGTAGCAAACACCATCATAAGTACAGTTTGTTACCACGCTATACGCCGGTTTTTTCCCGATTTTATCGGTAGTAAATGGATTATCAGCAATCTTTTTCTGTATAGCTTCAGGGGACATTTCTGTGGGGTAAATCGGTCCAATAATTCCATAACGGTTACGACTCGGGACCATATAAACAGGCTTTGCTCCCGTTAAAATCAAGCCTTGTTCGATGGATTTATGGCAGTTTCGGTCAATGACCACCACATCGTCATCCGTCATGCAAGCTTGCATAATGGTGCGGTTCGAGCCCGAAGTCCCGACCACTACAGAATAGGATTGATCTGCACCAAAAATCCGTGCTGCGTTTTTCTCACACTCGCCAAATGCCCCAGTGTGATCGAGCAATGAACCAACGGCAACTCGCTCGATGCCGATATCTGTGCGGAATAAATTTTCGCCAAAAAAATCGTGATAAATACGCCCTGCTGGCGTTTTAGTGAAACCCACTCCGCCTTGATGCCCCGGTGCTGCCCATGAGTGTTCGTGTACATCACTGTATTTAATCAAACTTTTCATTAATGGTGGGAGCAATTGCGCACGGTAACGGATGATAGCAGCAAGAACACGTCCGGCAATAAAGTCCGCGGAGTCCTCTAAAATCCATGCAAATTCATCCACTTGCTCCATCATTTTTCTATCAAATGCCACTAAGGCTTCTTCACGATCACTCAACAGAAAAACGGGCACATCTTCTTGGCGACGATGTAGTTGGGTGATCAGCCGGTGAGCTTGAGCCTGTTCTTCCTTATCGGACATATCTCGTCCGTAAAGTAAGCAGTCAATGCTGGTGTTTGAGCGAATATAGGCGAGACCGTCTTCAAAATCACGGATAATGACCGTTTCGACGTGTTCGTCATTCAGTTCGCTTGCCAGCCGCGCAACCGCATGGCTTATCACAGAATCTTCGTCTGTAAGCTCGGTATAAACGATCAATGCCCTCATGGACTCTCCCTCAATGAATTATTTTAAGCTAAATAATGCCTCCTTTAGTCTTAACGCAGATAAGATTATTTTGCAAAGTTATCGAGACATTAATAGCTATTCGTCAAGTTTATTAATCATCACTTTGGCATTCATCACCAATGCTTTCGCTTTATCTTCCCGTTTTTGTAACAACGCCATAAACAGCAAATCGGTAAGGGTATTTTGTGCCGTTCTTGACGAAATTGATGAGCTACGCCATTCGTTCTCTTCCGCCACACTTTCCAACATATAGTCTGACATTTGAGCGAGGGGTGAATCTTTGGAGCGCGTGATAGCGATAACACAAGCACCATTTTGATGCCCAATATTCGCGGCAGTGAGCATATCTTTACGCTTTCCAGAGAAGGAAATAACAATTTGCACATCTTTCGGCGTCAAGGTTAAAGCGGCAGCAATTTGAACGTGATGATCCGGCTCCACGAGAGTGGTAATACCGATTTTCTGAAGTTTATAGCTTAAATCTTTCGCAGTGAGTCCAGAGCCACCAATCCCAACAATCTGCACACGTTGCGCACTGTCTATACGTTCAATAATTTTTTCAAACTGTTTAAAATCAAGGCGTTTCGTTGTTTCTGTGATGGAATAATTTTTCTCTAATGCCAGCTTCTGCGCGACCACCATCAAGCTATCCGTTTGAGTAATACGGTTATGCAACGCACTGTGAGGCTCCCCCAACTCTTGCTGTTGGCGGCCAATAATTTCACTCAACGCCAATTTCAGCGCGGGATACCCCTTTACACCTAATTTTTGACTAAACTTCACAATAGCGGATTGACTGATCCCCAACTGCTCCGCTAACTGCGAAGACGACAGTTTCAGCACATTTTCCGGACTTTCTAAGATAAATTGTGCAATTTTGCGTTGATTTTCCGCTAATCGCGGCAAGAGGTACGTGATGGTATCGAGTAGTGTCATAGTAGCCCTCAAAAAGGTAAAGCCTCATCAACAGAATAAATTTACAAATAAATTATTCCTTCAATAAAAACTCAATGCTTGTCATTTAATCATTTAAATTCAAATAAATATTATTTTATCGAGCAATAAGCGACCAAATTTATTCGCTTATATTGGCAACAGAGAATAGATAGTACCGTGATAACCATCACATCAAAGGAATAAATAATTCCATAGCATACCCCCATGATACGTTTAAGGAGTTATTACTATGTCGATTGATTTAAGCAAGATGGTCACGGAAAGCCGTAACGAAGCCAGTACCCACATTGACCAATTATCTACCATTGAAATGCTTCAAGTAATCAACAATGAAGATAAAAAAGTCCCTTTGGCTGTCGAAAAAACCTTACCGCAAATTGCAGAATTGGTCGATAAAGTTGCGGCAGCTTTCCAGCAAGGTGGTCGTCTGATTTATTCCGGTGCAGGTACTTCGGGACGTTTAGGGATCCTCGATGCCAGTGAGTGTCCACCGACCTATGGAACCCCTCATGAACAAGTTATTGGGCTGATTGCTGGTGGTCACCAAGCCATCTTCCGTGCAGTTGAAAATGCGGAAGATAAACCCGAGTTAGGAGAGCAAGACTTAAAGAATATCGATTTTAATCAAAAAGATATTCTAGTTGGCATCGCCGCTAGTGGTCGCACGCCTTATGTTCTGGGAGCCATGAAATATGCTCGCTCCTTAGGTGCAACCGTTGCCTCAATTAGCTGCAACCCTGATAGCCCTGTTTCCCAAGCTGCTGACATTGCCATCACCCCGATTGTGGGTGCTGAAGTTGTCACTGGCTCTTCGCGCATGAAAGCGGGAACCGCACAAAAACTGATTTTAAATATGATCACCACAGGGGCGATGATCCGCATCGGTAAAGTCTTTGGCAATTTAATGGTAGATGTGGAGGCAACTAACGCCAAGCTCATTGAACGCCAGACTAAGATTGTGATGGAAGCAACTGAATGTGACCGCCAAAGCGCAGAATCTGCATTACAACAATGTGATAGACACTGTAAGACAGCGATTTTGATGATTTTATCTGGCTTAAATGCCGATGAAGCTCGTCAATTGCTCGCTAAAAATCATGGCTTTATTCGCACTGCCCTCAACATCGCAAAATCCGTCTAATCAGCGGATCTCTATGAGAGAAACAGTATGGCTAAAATAACAAATGAAATGATACAGCAGCTCCTGCAACACGTGGGGGGCGGTCGTAATATCAAGCAGTGCGGTAACTGCATGACGCGTTTACGGCTCACCTTACATGATGATCAGTTTATCGATAAAACCGAAATCAAAAAAATCCCCGGCGTACTGGGCGTGATTGAAAGTGACGACCAGCTGCAAATTGTTTTGGGTCCAGGAAAAGCCCAAACAGCCGCGGATTTAATGAAGCAAATGTTAGAAAATGGCGAAGCGGATGAAGCTCATGACGCTAACGCGACCCAAGATCTGAAAGAGATTGCTTCTGCCAATAAACAGCAGATGAAAAAGAAACAAACCAGCGCCGTTCACCGCTTTCTATCTAAATTTGCGACTATTTTTACGCCATTAATTCCGGGCTTTATTGGCGCAGGTCTATTAATGGGCTTGGCGTCATTGCTCACATTATTATCGGCGAACCAAAACTTATTTCCTGCGGATTCAACCCAACTTGCCCATCTCAAAAGCTTAATTGCGTATATGAGTGTATTCGGTAAAGGGTTATTCACCTTTATGGGATTGTTGATTGGTTATAATGCCCAAAAAGCGTTTGGGGGAAGCGGTGTTAACGGTGCCATTATCGCTGCGCTGTTTATTTTAGGTTACGACCCGGCGGCCACTAAAGGCTTCTATTCCGGCATGACAGACTTCTTTGGTTGGTATATCGACCCGAGAGGCAACATTATCGGGATCCTAATTGCCTGTATTTTTGGTGCTTGGGTTGAAAAACAAGTACGCAAAATTATTCCAGCCAGCTTGGATATTATTCTAACCTCAACGATTACGCTGTTAATCGTCGGTGCTGCGACCTTTGTTTTCATTATGCCTATCGGTGTGTGGTTATTCGAAGGAATGTCTTGGCTATTCATGCATTTAAACGGAAACCCTATCGGCACAGCCGTCTTAGCGGGTCTGTTCTTAATTGCGGTAATGTTCGGTGTCCACCAAGGCTTTATTCCGGTGTATGTCGCGTTAGTTGAAGCTCAAGGGTTTAACTCGTTATTCCCAATCTTAGCGATGGCGGGTGCGGGTCAAGTAGGCGCCGCATTAGCGCTGTACGTGAAAGCCAAAAAAGGCTCTGTTACCCGTAGTCAAATTGGTGGTGCCCTATTCCCCGGCTTCTTAGGCATTGGTGAACCATTAATTTACGGGGTGACGTTACCGCGCGTGAAACCGTTTGTCACCGCTTGTTTAGGGGGCGCTGCTGGTGGTTTCTTTATCGGAGCGGTCGCGTGGATGGGTTTACCTGTTGGGTTAAATACTGTATTCGGTCCTTCAGGGCTAATCGCTATTCCGTTGATGACGTCAGATCAAGGCGTGCTTCCTGCAATGGCAGTGTATGCAGGCGGTGTCTTAGTCTCTTATCTATGCGGGTTTATTTTCACTTATCTATTTGGCAGTAAAAATGTTGATTTGGACTAGAGAATAGTGTGGATTGAAAAGCAAAAAGGCACCTAAGGTGCCTTTTTTCTCATAAAAAAACTTACTCCAGCCAAATTAACGGTACACACGCGGCGGTCAGTATCCCCATCACTAGGTTGAAAATAAACCATGCGCGGCGGCTACGTAAGAAAACTCCGATCAAGGAACCAAAGCCCATCCAAATCAAGCCCGCGACAAAATTCACAATCACAAACGCGATGCTCATCACGATAATAGACTGAGTAAATAACTCGCCTGGAAGACTAAAACTCCCTACTGCGCCTAGCCCCATCATCCATGCTTTCGGGTTTAAGAACTGCAACAGTCCGCCTTGAAACCAAGTAACGCTTTTAGAGGCTTTGCTGTCTGTTTTGAGTGGCTCGTAACTGGCAGTGGCTGTTTTCCACGCTAGCCATAATAAATAAACGCTACCAATGATTTTCAGCACAATATGAATTGCAGGATATAATAGTAATAGTGCGGCAACACCGAAGGCAGACAAATATAAAATTGACTGCATGCCCAGCATTATTCCTAATAATAATCCGATACTGCGACGAAAACCGTAGTTAGCTGCACAAGAGGTCAACAACATGTTGTTAGGGCCGGGTGTGACTGCTGCAATGAATAAAAACGTAAAAAGCGAAAAAATTAGCCCCAGAGTCATTTATACTATGTTCCTCAACCTAAATTTGTTTCTAGATTTGTTTACTTGCATCACAGAAAAATAACAGTATGTTATGTCACTCACAAGCGTTCCACTAAATAAAAAATAAGGCCATGTCAGAAAATTTCCGCCCTATGAGTTGGGCAAAGAACCCACATCTCCAAACCTTATTGCCAAGGATCTTTCGCCGTACCCCGAAAATTATCCCAACATGGCAGCGATTAGAATTGCCTGACGGTGATTTTATCGATCTTGCTTGGAGTGAAAACCCAGAACAAGCGAGCGAAAAGCCTCGTTTAGTGATTTTTCATGGGTTGGAAGGAAATTTTAAAAGCCCCTATGCCCACGGGATGTTAGAAAGCGCCCAGAAACAAGGGTGGCTCGGCGTGATCATGCATTTTAGAGGATGCAGTGGTGAACCTAATCGCCAAAAACGTATTTACCATTCCGGTGAAACCAGTGATGCACGCTATTTTTTACATTGGCTAAAACAGACATGGGGTGATGCCCCCACCGCCGCGGTAGGCTATTCCCTTGGCGGTAATATGCTCGCCTGTTATTTAGCTGAAAACGGTGAGAATGCTGAATTAGATGCTGGCGTCGTTGTCTCGGCGCCATTAATGCTTGAAGCCTGCTCCATGAAAATGGAGAAAGGAATTTCTCAGCTCTATCAACGTTACCTATTAAATGGATTGAAACGTAACGCCACCCGCAAACTGGTGCGTTATCCGGGTTCACTTCCTCTTAATTTGTTGCAGCTTAAACAGTTAAAACGCATTCGTGAATTCGATGATGTGATCACCGCGCGTATTCATGGTTTTGATGATGCTGCGGATTATTATCAAAAATGCAGTGCGCTACCTAAGTTATCTCAAATTACTAAGCCAACCCTGATTATTCACGCGAAAGACGACCCGTTTATGGCGCCCGAAGTCGTGCCTGATTTAAGACATTTACCCGAAAATATTGAATACCAAATGACGGAGCATGGTGGGCACGTCGGGTTTGTCGGCGGTAGTTTTAGAAAACCACAAATGTGGTTAGAAACTCGCATCCCTCTGTGGCTAACTGCGTATTTGAATGAGCAAAAATCATGATTATTCCGTGGAAAGATCTCGCACCTGAAACGCTTGAAAATCTTATCGAGAGTTACGTTTTGCGCGAAGGAACCGATTATGGCGTTCACGAAAAAAGCTTGCAAGACAAAGTCAATGATGTGAAACGGCAGTTAGTTTCCGGCGAAATTGTGCTAGTCTGGTCTGAGTTACATGAATCGGTAAATTTCATGCCTAATAACCAGTTTCGCCCGTAGCGCTGTTTCTCAAAAATAGTGGTCATGGCGTAAAACAGGGAGTCCACTATGTCGAAGAAGCATCCGATTATTGCAGTGACGGGTTCGAGTGGCGCAGGAACAACCTCAACGAGCCAAGCTTTTCGTAAAATTTTCCATCAATTAAATATCCGCCCAGCCACCCTTGAGGGGGATAGTTTTCATCGTTATACCCGTCCTGAAATGGATATGGCTATTCGTAAAGCTCGCGAGCAAGGGCGCCATATCAGTTATTTCGGCCCAGAAGCCAATGATTTTTCTCTACTTGAACAAACCCTCATTGATTATGCCCAAACGGGTGGCGGTCAATCTCGGAAATATTTACACACTTACGATGAAGCCGTGCCTTATGGTCTACAACCCGGCACATTTACGCCATGGGAGCCATTACCCGCTAATACCGATGTGCTGTTTTATGAAGGATTACATGGTGGCGTAGTCACCCCGGAGCATGATGTTGCTCAGCATGTTGATTTACTTGTCGGTGTAGTACCGATTGTTAACCTTGAATGGATCCAGAAATTGATCCGCGATACCACCGAGCGAGGGCATTCTCGTGAAGCCGTAATGGATTCTGTAGTCCGTTCGATGGGGGATTATATTAACTATATTACACCACAGTTTTCTCGTACTCATATTAACTTCCAACGGGTTCCTACCGTTGACACCTTTAACCCTTTCTCTGCTAAAGCAATACCTTCACAAGACGAAAGTTTTATCGTTATTCGCTTTAGAGGATTAGAGCAGATCGATTTTCCTTATTTATTATCCATGTTAAATGGCTCATTTATTTCAGCGATGAATACCATTGTAGTACCCGATGGGAAATTAGGACTCGCAATGGAGCTTATTATGATGCCATTAGTGGAAAAGCTAATGAAACAGCGAAATGGGTAGTTTGACACTCTCATTAAAGAGATAAATAACAAGATGCTTATCTTAATTATCGATAAGCATCTTAATATCAAGAAAACAATTACGGCGCTTTAATTTCGAAACTATGAGTCACGTTAACCGTTTTTTCTAGCATGATAGCAACGGAACAATATTTTTCCGCAGAAAGTTGAACCGCACGCTCTACCACTTTATCCGTTAATTCACGTCCCGTCACAATGAAGTGCAGGTTGATATCCGTAAAATAACGAGGGGCTTCTTCACGACGCTGTGAAGTTAATTTCACTTCACAATCAACAATATCCTGACGACCCTTTTGCAGAATAGAAACCACATCAATCGCACTGCATCCGCCTGCCGCCATTAAAACCATTTCCATCGGACTCGGTGCTTTATCGCCCGCATTACCATCCATCATGATTTGATGACCTGATGCCGACTCACCTAGAAAAGAGAGCCCTTCAACCCACTTTACGCGTGCTTCCATTTTTATTCCTCTCGAAAATAGTGATATTTATCGCCATATTGTTCCATATATCTAGACAATGTTATATCAGCATTATTAGGCTGAAGCGATACAGGGAAGACTTTCGGCATTGGATATGATACAAACAATGGTCAGTTGATAGGATTAAGATCAAAACTCAACGATTTAATTGATTATATTATACAATTGATATTAATTTACGTTAGCCTAGAGCAGCATTAATAATAGGCATCAATGTGACTTAATATGCTAAGCTAGACACTTTAAAGTCAGCCTTTCCCTACTTTTCGAAAGGTTGCAATAACATACAGAGGATAACGCTAATGGTTCTCGGCAAGCCACAAACAGACCCTACTCTTGAATGGTTTTTGTCACACTGCCATATTCATAAGTATCCATCCAAGAGCACTCTGATCCATCAGGGTGAAAAAGCAGAAACCCTTTACTACATTGTTAAAGGTTCAGTGGCTGTTTTAATCAAAGATGAAGAAGGCAAGGAAATGATTCTCTCTTACCTCAATCAGGGAGATTTCATTGGCGAACTTGGGTTATTTGAAGAAGGGCAAGAACGTACTGCGTGGGTTCGCGCGAAAGTTGCTTGCGAAGTCGCGGAAATTTCTTACAAGAAATTCCGTCAGCTGATTCAAGTCAATCCAGATATCCTGATGCGCCTTTCTGCGCAAATGGCAAGTCGTTTGCAAACCACATCCGAAAAAGTGGGTAACCTTGCATTCTTAGATGTTACTGGTCGTATTGCTCAAACATTGTTGAATTTAGCTAAACAGCCTGATGCGATGACTCACCCAGACGGTATGCAAATCAAAATTACTCGTCAGGAAATCGGTCAAATCGTAGGTTGTTCTCGCGAAACTGTCGGTCGTATTTTAAAGATGCTGGAAGATCAAAACTTAATCTCCGCACACGGCAAAACGATTGTTGTTTACGGCACTCGCTAATTTACCTGTCAGCCTCACCTTTCTTGGTGAGGCTTCGTATTGAAATAGCTTTATACTTCACGTACAAAGCTATTTTTTTACTTATAGCTCAGTTTATATCGTCTCAGTAACGAGTGTCGTTTCTTTATATTCTTCTAGCTAATTATCGAACTAAGATAGTGAGAGTTAATCATTATTTGGAGATTATTAGTTATGCCACATATTTCCCAGAATTCTACAAAATCAACACCACTTAACACAATCAATAAGAAAAGTAGTTCAGAAGAAAACCTTGTTACGAAAAATAAATCTTCTCTAATAGAGCCTCGTACAAAAACACCTTTTATATCTCCTGACTTATTAGCAAAAGCAAAGGAAATCTCCAATGTAATTAAAAGTGGTATGAATACTGAATATTTACTTCCTAGTCAGTTTATTAAATTCCCAGTTAATCAGGAAAAAGCTATTCTAACAGATATATATACGCTCCCACCTTATAAAGATAATAGAAATCACTCAGCACCACTCTCTATTATTAATTTAGACAAAAACAATACTTCACCAAAAGACATTAAATGGGATAACACACCAATGGAAATCAGCAATTCAAGCAAACAAACAGTGAATATAAAAAATAGCCATTTTTTAATTAAAGATTTTGGCATCAATAAGTTAAAGCATTTTTTCTATGAATCTATTGAGAAAGTAAAATCAACAGGGAAAATTCAAGCTTTAGTCATTGTGAACAAAATAATTCCCAGAGAAAAAGATTTATACAACGTTAAGTTTTATAATAAAGAAGGAACGGTTGAAATACAAAAAACTCACAAAGAAAATGTAGTAATGCTAAACGACGTAAAAAACCCACCAATATCATTTACAGGCAAGGAAAAAGATAATTTTAATAAAATTAAAGATCTACAGAGTGTAATTCGCACCCTAGAAAAGGACATACTAAAAATAAGAAAACCTAATCCCGAAAATATCGGCAACTTAGAAAGTGAATTTAATTATACAAAATCTGCCAAAGCCTTAATTGACCAATGTATTCTATCACCGAGTGATCAAAGAGATAAAAAATTCGACGCCACTATTAAAACGATGAACAGAGTTGTTAATGAATTAAAAAATGAACGTGACAATTTTAAAGGAAATCAAAATTCAAGCATAAATATCACCGTTGAAAACAACATTTATAAGAGTAATGGTAGCTTAAGCTCCAATTCATCCAGCTATTTTTCAGAAATAACGGAGGAATCAGAATATAGTTCAGAAGAAATAACAAAGATGCATATAGAAAACGATCATATTACCACTCAAAAAAATAATGAGTTAAAAAGCAAAAAAGTAGAAAATACAGAGGCACCTCAGAAAAAAACACATTCTGTCGTGAATTCAAAGAAAAAAACATATCAATCTAATAAAATAATACATATCAATAGAGCAACTATATTACGAGACAAGCATATTAGCAAAACGTTTAATTTAAATGAAAATCCACAAAAAAAAATATTAAACGATGGGAAACTAAATACTAAAGAATTAGATGCAAATTTTGAAGAAATCCAAAAAACCTTACATGATATAAATGTTCTAGGCGAAGAAATAGTCAATGAAAAAGCTCACTCTGCGATGCTTAAAACGGAACTAGCTAAGCTTAAATAGCGAGTAACAGCTTGATAAAATGCTCAGTGACAGAGGCAAATTCGTCTCTGTCACTATAAAAATACAATTAACCCAACAGTTTACTAATTGCCGTTTCTAACTTCGCCATACCGCTATTAATTTCATCTTCAGAAATAATCAGTGATGGTGTAAAGCGCAATACATTTGTACCCGCATTCAGCATCATCAGCCCTTCAGCCGCGCAAGCTTGTAGAATATCTTTTGAGCGATTCAGTAATTTGCCATTTAGTTCTGCACCAATTAATAAGCCCATTCCACGAATTTCAGCAAAAATGCCATATTGGTCATTAAGCTTGTTTAAATGGGCGACAAATAACTCACGGCGCTTAGCAACCCCATCAAGTACTTCATCGGTATTGATAATATCAAAAGCGGCATTACCCACCGCACACGCCAGCGGATTACCACCATAAGTGGTTCCGTGTGAGCCCACTTCCATAGTCTTAGCAATTTCAGCGGTTGTAATCATCGCACTAATCGGGAAGCCGCCGCCGAGGGCTTTTGCTGTGGTTAAAATATCGGGAACGACATCATAGTGCATATAAGAGAATAATTTCCCCGTACGCCCCATTCCACTTTGCACTTCGTCAAAAATAAGTAATGTATTATTTTCATCGCAAAGCTTACGAACTCCTTGCAGAAATTCTGATGTTGCTGGGGTTACCCCGCCTTCCCCTTGAACTGGCTCCAAAACCACTGCACAGGTATTTTCATCGATCACGGCTTTAACGGCATCAAGGTCATTAAAAGGCACATGAATAATATCCGCAGGCTTTGGACCAAAACCATCTGCATATTTCGCTTGTCCACCGACTGAGACAGTAAATAATGTTCTGCCGTGAAACGCTTGCTTGAATGCAATGATCTTCGTTTTATATGGGCTATATTTGGTGATGGCATAACGACGCGCTAACTTGAATGCGGCTTCATTCGCTTCAGAGCCAGAGTTCACAAAAAATGCACGGTCTGCAAATGTTGCTTTGGTTAATTTTTGAGCCAGCTTTAACGCCTGCTCATTGGTAAAAACATTGCTCACATGCCACAGTTTTTCGCTTTGTTCACGAACAGCAGCGACTAAACTTGGATGGCAATGACCCAGCGCTAAAACCGCGATCCCGCCTGCAAAATCAATATATTCTTTACCTTGCTGATCCCAAACGCGACTACCTTCGCCTTTAACTGGAATAAATTCAGCTGGCGAAAAAATAGGTAACATAACCTGATCAAAAGTTTGCCGATTGACTGCGTGTTGTTCTGACATACCCCTCACCTGCTCTTTATCGAATGCCTAAGTGAAAATATAAGCATCAAATATGAATAAAAAATCAATAAAGAGCAATAGGCAAGGGTAAAATATGCATAATTAATTTTGCTATTCGCGAAAATCAACTACTAATATTTGAGAAAATTACTCAACAACTCATGACCTTGTTCGCTGAGAATACTTTCAGGATGGAATTGAACCCCTTCAATTGGCAGGGTTTTATGGCGGATCCCCATAATTTCATCGATATCTCCATTATTCAGTGACCATGCGGAGACATCAAAAGAGGCTGGTAGTGTTTCTGCCGCAATCACTAAAGAGTGATAGCGAGTCACCGTTAAAGGCCGATTAAGTCCTTTAAATACCCCTTGATGATTATGGTGGATAGATGACGTTTTGCCGTGCATCACTTCTCTCGCTTTCACGACAGAGGCACCAAACGCCTGCCCAATGGCTTGATGACCTAAGCAGATCCCCAAAATGGGCACTTTTCCGGCAAAATGTTTTATCGCTTCCAGAGAAATCCCTGCCTCATCAGGCGTGCAAGGACCCGGTGAAATGACCAAATGGGTTGGAGCCAATTGTTCAATTTCTTCAATGGTAATTTCGTCATTACGTTTCACCAGCACTTCCGCCCCTAGTTCGCAGAAATATTGGTATAAGTTGTATGTAAATGAATCGTAATTATCAATAAGTAAAAGCATAGTAGCCTATCCGACTGATTTTTATCATTATAAGTTTTTTTGTTTATGCATAATTCGTGGCGGTTAGCAATTAGAACGCGTCCCAAAAACCATAAATTATCACAAAGGGCGGCTATCATAGCACAGCCAAGACAGGAAAATAGCCTATTTACGTCAAGTAACCCACTTTCAGTACAAAATTTCCATATAAAAATCATGGGATTATATTCACAAGAATATAACAACATTCAAAATTTGATAATAATTGCTTTAAATACAATGGAATAAAATAGCAGCAGCCAGACTAAATTAGATTGCCCTTCATGTTGTGTATTTCATGTACAATATTTTTTTCACTCTAAAATAAGCTCCATATTTAGTGCTAATTTTAGAGGTTGCTATGTATACCAAAACGCTTCTTGCTAAAAAAACATCATCAATTAGCGAATTTAAAAAAATCCCTCCGCCGCAATGAATGAATCAAATGGAGAGCCTGTTGCCATTTTGAGCCACAACAAAGCGATCTTCTACTGCGTACCTACCGATTTATTCGAGCTAATGGTAGAAAAACTTGGCGATCAACTCCTATTAGAAAAAGCAATCGCACGCATGGATGATGATGAAATAGAAGTGAGTTGGGATGACTTATAATGGAAAGAGTGTAAGAAAAAATGCAAAGAAAGGCTTTGTAGATAAGAGGATGATTGCAATAAACCACCCTCTTTATTAGAAATGATATTAAGGCTTTTTAATCACTTCCGCGGAAATAATCGTAATAGGTTCAACAGGAACATTTTGATATGGGCCTACGTTCTCTGTTTTCACTTTAGAAATTTTGTCTGCAACATCCATTCCTTTAACGACTTTACCAAATACCGCATAGCCGAAATCACGTTGCCCATGATCTAAAAACGCATTATCAGCAACATTAATAAAGAATTGGCTGGTTGCACTGTCTTTATTTGCGCTACGAGCCATTGAAATAGTGCCACGTAAATTACGTAATCCATTATCAGCTTCGTTAGCGATTGGTGCACGGGCTTGTTTTTGCTGCAATTCTTTATTAAAACCGCCGCCTTGGATCATAAATCCAGGAATAACACGGTGGAAGGTTGTACCGTTGTAATAGCCTTCATTAACATATTGCAGGAAGTTTTCAGTACTAACAGGGGCTTTTTTACTATTGAGTTCTAATTCAATATTACCTGCGGAGGTGACTAATTTAACGTAAGTTTCACCCGCGGCTAATGCAAGAGAAGTTGTGCTCATTGCACAGATTGCCAATAATGGCACAAAAATTCGTTTCAACATTCAAGATCCCTTTTGTTAATACCCAAAAACATATTAATGCCCAATTCTAGAGCGAAGCGGGAGTAATTGCTAAAGATTTACCTATATTTACGCCAAATAGTTAAATTTTGCTGAATTAAATTAATTGTAGAGCCATTTAATGAAAAAACCTTCGCTTAATGTCATTCTCAAATAGATATCGCACCAAATATCCCCCTTTTGTTGTTTGTATGCTATTCAGTCGCTATAATCCCCCAGCCTTTTGAGGCTACTCAGGGAGAACCACCAATGGCAATTAAAAACCACAACTACCACATGACAAAATTTGTCATCAGTGCCCCCGATATCCGTCATCTACCAAAAGATACGGGCATTGAGGTGGCGTTTGCTGGCCGATCTAACGCGGGCAAATCCAGTGCATTAAATGCATTAACACAGCAAAAAAGCTTAGCGCGAACCAGTAAAACACCGGGAAGAACTCAGCTTATCAACCTGTTTGAAGTTGAAGAGGGCATTCGCCTAGTTGACCTTCCGGGCTACGGTTATGCCGAAGTACCTGAAGAGATGAAGCGCAAATGGCAGCAAGCTCTCGGTGAATATTTACAGAAAAGAGAATGTATCAAAGGGTTAGTGATTTTGATGGATATCCGTCATCCATTAAAAGACCTCGATATGCAGATGATCGAATGGTCAGTCGCCATGAGCATTCCTGTTCTTGTTCTACTCACCAAAGCGGATAAGCTCGCTTCAGGCGCAAGAAAGAAACAGTTAATGGAAGTTCGCCAAGCATTAGCGCCGTTATCAGTGGAAGGCGATATTGAAGTGGAATATTTTTCTGCACTGAAAAAAATGGGTATCGATAAATTACGTATCAAACTCGACAGTTGGTACAGTAACGCCGCAGAATAATCTTTTCATTCCTTGTACGCCCATTCGGCGTACAACGGTCTATGCCGTTAGCGCATCAAAATTTATGCAAAAAAAATGCTCCAGTCAAAAACTTGACTGGAGCAGCTAATATTCAGCTAAATCCGATTACGTGAAGTAAAAGGTCTGAAAGATAGAACATCTTACCTCTGTACCCTACGCCTGATAATGTACTTTATTTTCCGCTCGAAAAAAAGGCTTTTTGTAGTTTTTTTTCAAAGCTTACTACGATTCAGCCCTGCAAATTGCCTAATAATTCGCTAAAAACGTATTTTTACTACATATTTATGAGATCTAAGTCGCATAATAACAACCTTAGCTATCCCAACGATATATTTAAAATTCAGTGTTTTACCCATGAATTATGTGCAATTTAAAGGGAATAAAACGCCTCCAAATTTCTGCGTAAATACCACTATAAAAAATATTCTAAGCATAAAAAAACACCCCAAAAATTGTCTCCAACCTTTGGGGTGCCTTACATTATCTTCTACTTAACTCTTAGCTTTTGCTTTTGCTTTTGCTTTTGCTTTTGCTTTTGCTTTTGCTTTTGCTTTTAGTTTTTAGTTTTTACTTCTAAGATCGTTTTACCAACCAATACTCTAAATAGTTCGCGGCTGTAGGTAGGCGGCAAATGAGGATATCCCTAGGAGCATACACAAGTATGTGACTAGGGTGGCCGAGTGCAGCCAACACCCCTACAGCCCGAAATATGACGAGTATTGCTGATTAATGAGCTTCGTCCCAGTTCGAGCCGACACCTACTTCCACTTTGAGGGGAACATCCAGCACCATACTCTGCTCCATCAGCGCCTGAACCTTCGCTTGTACCTTCTCTAACTCGGACTCTTTGACTTCAAACACCAGTTCATCGTGCACCTGCATGAGCATATCTGCATCTGGTTTTTCGGTTTCGAGCCAATTATCTACTGCTATCATCGCTTTTTTGATGATATCAGCTGCTGTACCTTGCATTGGAGCATTGATCGCTTCGCGTTCTGCTGCTTTACGGCGCATGCCATTGCTAGATTTAATATCGGCAAGATACAATCTACGCCCTTCTAATGTCTCAACATAACCTTGTTCAGACGCTTGCAGGCGGGTATTTTCCATATAACGCAGCACACCTGGATAACGCTCAAAGTAGAGATCCATATAACGCTGCGCTTCTCCACGTGGGATGCCTAACTGGCGAGCCAAACCAAATGCACTCATGCCATAAATCAAACCGAAGTTAATCGCTTTTGCACTACGGCGTTGGTCGCTGGTGACTTCCTCTAACGGAACACCAAATACCTCGGCTGCGGTGGCTCTATGGATATCTTTCCCTTCCGCAAACGCCTTCAATAAGCCTTTATCTTGGGAAAGGTGCGCCATAATACGCAATTCAATTTGTGAATAGTCCGCTGCCATCACTTTGTAGCCATCACGCGCCACAAACGCTTGGCGGATACGTCGACCTTCTTCGGTACGCACTGGAATATTTTGCAAGTTCGGGTCACGGGAAGATAAACGTCCCGTCGCTGTTACTGCTTGGTGATAAGAGGTATGCACGCGATGAGTTTTTGGATTAATCATCAGCGGCAGCTTATCCGTATAGGTGGATTTTAGCTTCGCTAAGCTACGATGCTCTAACAGTAATTTTGGTAGTGCATGGTTTAATGCCAGCTCTTCCAAAACTTCTTCGTTGGTTGAAGCAGCGCCACTTGGTGTTTTCTTGATAACTGGCAATTGCAGCTTTTCGAATAAAATCGTCTGCAACTGTTTCGGAGATGCCAGATTGAACTCTTCACCCGCTAACTCAAACGCCTGTTTTTCCAACTCCGCTAAACGCGCGGTGATCACCTGAGACTGCGCCCCTAATGCCGCCGCGTCAATCAGCACACCTTTACGTTCCATACGCACTAACACAGGCACCAACGGCATTTCGATATTTTGGAAAACGTGGGCTAATTTTGGCTCTGCTTCCAGTTGTGGATACAGCGCTTGATGCAGTAACAATGTCACATCCGCATCTTCCGCCGCATAGTTTGCCGCTTGTTCCAATGGAATTTGGTTAAAGGTTAACTGCTTTTTGCCTTTACCCGCTATCTCTTCAAAACTCACGGTCTTATGGTTGAGATGGCGATCTGCAAGGCTGTCCATATCATGACGTCCCATGCCTGCCACACTGTTCAATACATAAGATTCCAACATAGTGTCAAACGCGATGCCTTTTAGCGAAATATCGTAATTTAATAACACTTCCGCATCGTATTTTAGATTTTGACCGATTTTGCCGATTTTCTCATTTTCTAAGATAGGCTTCATCGCTGCCAAAACGTCTTTTAAAGGCAACTGATCTGGCGCATCAAGATAGTCATGCCCGACAGGTAAATAGGCGGCATGACCAGCTTCGATAGCAAAAGACATACCCACTAAACGAGCTTCTTGGGTATCAAGGCTGTCAGTTTCTGTATCAAAGGCAAACAGCGTCGCTTCGCTGAGTTTTTTCACCCAACTATCTAACTGTTCTTTATCGAGAATTGTTTGGTAATTTTCAGCACATAGTGTTGGGACGGCAGGCTTAGATTTTGCCGCAGGCTGGCTTGCTGGTGCACGGTAACTTTCTGCGGCTTTAGTTGGTTTCCCCCCTTTGCCGTCCATCCAGCTACCATTTTCAACATCGGCCAACCAGCGTTTAAATTCATAACGGCTAAACAGTGAATGAAGTTTATCCGCATCCAGTTCCGTCACTTTGAGTTCTTCACACGGTTTTTCTAGCTCAACATCCGTTTTAATCGTCGCCAGTTGGTAAGATAACAGTGCGAGTTCGCGGTTTTCTTCCATTTTTGGTGCGAGGGTTTTAGAGCCACGGAAACCGAGTGGAGCAATCGCATCTAAGTTTTTATAGATGTCGTCTAAGCTACCAATACCTTGCAATAATGCTAATGCGGTTTTTTCACCGACACCCGGTACACCCGGAATATTATCGGATGAGTCCCCCATTAAGGCTAAAAAGTCGATAATTAGGCTTGGTGGAACCCCATACTTCGCTTCCACTTCTTCAGGACCTAAGATGGTGTTGGTCATTGTGTTGATCAGAGTGATATTCGGTTCAACCAACTGCGCCATATCTTTATCGCCCGTACTGATCAGCACTGGCATCCCTTTACTGCTGGCTTCACGCGCCAACGTACCGATGACGTCATCAGCCTCCACACCAGGCACCACTAGCAGCGGCAGCCCCATGGCTTCCACCATTTCATGCAATGGTGCAATTTGAGCACGTAAATCATCCGGCATTGGCGGGCGATGGGATTTGTAGCTTTCAAACAGTTCATCACGGAACGTTTTTCCCTTAGCATCAAAGACAACCGCCACATGACTCGGGGTATATTGCATGATTAGGCTACGCAGCATATTCAACACGCCATACATCGCTCCGGTAGGTTCACCAGCGCTGTTGGTCAATGGAGGGAATGCATGATAAGCACGGTACAGGTAGGAAGAGCCATCTACCAAAATAAGGGGATTTTCAGCAATCTGAGCCATAATCTGTCATCATCTTTTTTATCGGGAATGAATGGGGGATAGGATGCCACATTGTGGCTTCAGATACACCTTGAGATTCAATTTCCCGCTGAGTTATCCCATTTCTTATGCGATAACTTCCTGTGGATAACTTTGTGAGTAAAATTTAGTTATCTAAAGGATTCAATGAGTAAGAGAATTGCAAGAAGAAAACAATAAAATAAAATCAATAAGTTAGCTAATGAGGCTTTGATTTATCGCAAATCAGGGGGGATGGTCGAATTGTGGATATTGATAACGGACAATCAGTAAATAAAAAGATAGCGGCAAGTTGCCGCTATCTTCATTGATTATTTTTTGCTGACTAAGAAGTTCACAACTTTTGAGTATTCTTTAGCATAATCCTCTGCGTTATCGACAGAAATTCCGTTATTACGGATTTGATATTTACCATCGACGAATAACGCTGGCACGCCACGCAGTTTTAAATCTTGTGCGGCATTTTGTTGCTTAGCAACTAACGATTTTACGACGAAGCTATTCAGCGCTGCATCGTATTCTTCACCCGTTACGCCCGCTTTAATAAACGCATTACGGATATCCGCAGGGGTATTGATCGTTTGGGTTTTCTGAATGCCTTCAAACAGAATTGGCGTCACTTTATCTTCAACTTTCAGCACCATCGCCACAGCCCACGCTTGAGTCATTTGAGCACCTAGAGGGCCTAAGAAATCAACGTGATAACGCGCTTTAGTGACACCTTCTGGCAGGTTTTTCTCTACCGTTTGTGGCACTTTGTAGATGCTTTCAAACTGATAGCAGTGTGGGCAGTAGAATGAGAAAAACTCCAGAACTTGCGGTAAGTCTTGTACCGGAGGCTTAACATCCGTGTACTCTTTACCTTCTGAATAATTTGCTGCCGCAGCACCAAAAGACATGGCAATACCAATCAAAGCCAACATGATTTTTTTCATAGAAAACTTTCTCCAAAAACATAGTCTTAAATATTAAAATTGCGGGTTCAATTGCAAAGGAGCATCTAACAACCGCTCAGTTTGCTGTGCAAACTCGATAGATTGCTTTTGCCAAAAATCAGCAGATTGGATCCAAGAAAATGCTTTCGGGAAAGCGGGATCTTGCCAGCGACGAAGGATCCATCCTAAATAATGCACCATTCGCATCGCACGTAGCGGTTCAATCAGCTTTAACTCACGTACATCAAAATCACAAAACTCGTTATACGCTTCTAATAACGTATCCAGTTGGATAATCTGCTCTTGGCGTGAACCATTAAGCAACATCCATAAATCTTGCACCGCAGGACCATTGCGTGCATCGTCAAAATCCACCAGCCACGCTTCATCACGCCACAAAATATTGCCAGGATGACAATCCCCTTGCAGGCGAATAAAAGATTGTTGAGCAGGCCACAGGGCTTTAACTTGGGCAATCAACTTATCCAATGAATCTATCAATGGTGCTTTATCACGTTCAGTAATTAATGAACTGGCGGCGATAATATTTCTCGGTTGGTCAAGATACTCATCCACACCAAGAGTCGGACGAAATGCAAAGTTTCGCTGTTTACCGATTTGATGCACTCGTCCTAATAAATGACCGACACCCTCAAGCTGGAATAAATTATCCGTTTCATATTGGCGCCCTCCGATACTCGGAAAGAGTGCAAACATAAACCCACCAAACTCTAATACCGTTTGTCCGGCAAATTCTAAAGGCGCAGCCACCGATAAGCCTTCATCTTGTAGCTCAAGGGTAAAATCATGCTCTTCTTGAATTTGAGAACGGTTCCAGCGCTCAGGACGATAAAATTTCACCACATAGCGTTGGCGATTTTCATCCTGAAATTGGTAAACGCGATTTTCGTAGCTGTTAAGCTCTGTCAGCCCTGATTCTGGGTAAATCCCCGCTTCCATCAGCGCATCAAGGATCAAATCAGGGGAGATCCCACTAAAATGGAAGCTCGATTGTTCTGTTAAATCCATGTTCATTTAATCTTTTATGATGCCACGAGCACGTAGAATGGCCGTTTTAAAATCATCTTCGTAATCTTTTTGAATACCGGGGATCACCGCATTGCTGTCAGTGCCACGCATTTTTAGATGATAAATTAATACGTCGTCTGTCAGTTCAGATAAACTGCCTTTAAAACCCGCTTCATCTGCCAGTTTTTGCAGTAATTGCACTAAATTTAAATCTGAATTGTCCTTCCATACTGGATGCAGAAGTTCGATGACTTCATTTAAACGATGGCATTTCATGTTTATTCCTTATCACGAATATTCGATACAAGTTACCAATAATCCTACAAGAGAAAAAGGGAACAGTTGTCAATCTAAGTAAAGTTTAACCGTTTCTTGTATTAATATTCATTGATTTTATAGGAAAATAGAATAGATTTTAGCTGTTACTATACTCAAAAAACTACTTAAGTTCGTTAAAACATTTTCGCTAAGATTTTCAGAGATATTGAACATGTCATTTCGTCAGTCGATTACAGGCGTGATCCTCGCCGGGGGCAAAGGCACCCGCATGGGTGGCCAAGATAAGGGTTTAATTCCTTTATTGGGTAAGCCGCTATACCGCCATATTATTGAGCGTTTGCAGCCGCAAGTCGGTCAATTGATGATCAACGCTAATCGCCACCACGCAGAATATGCACAAAGCCAGCTGCCCGTTTTCACGGATTTAACCGCAGATTTTTCGGGTCCCTTAGCAGGGATGCAAGCTGCACTCCATCAGGTCACCACCGATTGGCTGCTATTTGTCCCTTGCGATGTTCCCGAATTCCCAACTGATTTAGCCGAAAAAATGTTTCGCGAAAAAGGCGAGCACCTTGCCTGCTACGCCTGCGATAACGAACGAGAGCACCCGACATTTACCCTACTCCATCGGTCTCTCCAGAAACCGTTGAATGATTACCTCGCAAGAGGAGATCGCAAACTGATGCTATTTATGCGTGAAATCGATGCAAAAGGCGTCATGTTTACCTCTGAAACCGGCACATTTGCTAATTTAAATACGCCGGAAGATAGCCGTAACTGGGAGTTACAACAAAAAAAATCATGAACCAGAACACGTTACCTCTACTCGGGATCACCGCCTACAGTGGCACCGGGAAAACTACTTTGCTCAAGAAAGTTATCCCTTTACTGAGACTACGTCATGTTCGTGTGGGCTTAATCAAACACACGCATCACGATATGGAAATTGATACGCCGGGCAAAGACAGTTATGAATTACGCAAAGCAGGTGCAGCCCAAACGTTAGTAGCCAGCAATCAGCGCTGGGCATTAATGACCGAAACCCCTGAATGCAATGAAATGAATCTGAGCTATCTGGCTAGCCGCTTTGATCCTGCTTCGCTAGATCTGATCTTAGTGGAAGGATTCAAAAGTGAGCCCATCGATAAAATCGCGCTATTTCGATCCGATGTAGGTAAGCCGCTAAACGGCTTAATTGACGAGTATGTCGTGGCGGTTGCCAGCGACGAAATTATTGATACCGACGTGCCACAATTGGATATCAATAACCCCGAACAGGTGGCGGATTATATTGTTTCCTGGTGGCAGAAAAGCCAGTAATTGCCGCTCTAAATGCCTCATTCGAGGCATTTTTTATGCGCTTTTGCGTACAACCAGCTCAGGTTCAAGCTTGATAAGATTCGGTTGATTCTCTGACTGCGCCCAAATGCCTTCAAGCAAGGTAATCACTTGCTGGGCAATACGATTTACAGGCTGAGCCAATGTGGTGAGTTGATACCCTTCCCACCCCGCCATCGGAATATCATCACACCCCACGATCCTGAGTTGTTCAGAAACCGTGATATTCAACTTTTGCCGGCAACAATCCATTACCCCGAGCGCCAAAGAATCTGCGGCACAAAATAAGCCATCCAACGATTGTAGTTGCTGCTGATGCTGCAACGCCGCTTCAAAACCCGCTTGATAACGATAGCTCCCCGCAGATAAGCACATTGGCTCAGGATAACCCGCTGCCATTAAATAGTTTTTAAAACCTTGATAGCGTTCATTTGATGCTTGCCCATCTCCACGCCCAGCCAGAAACCCCAACCGAGTTAAGCCTAAACTTAATAGATATTTTGCCGCCATTTCTCCGGCTAATTGGTTATCTGTTTGTACTGATGGAACCAATCCCGCAGCATCACTGCGTCCCAGTGTAATTAGCGGTAAAGAGAGTTTTAAACATTGATGAAAATGCTCGACTGGCAGTGACCCCACGACAGCAACCACCCCATCAATTTGATATCCCGATAATTGCAAAATCGCCTCATCAAGGTCGCCCGCCTTTTTCACATTCAACAGCATCGGCTGTTTTCCGTGCCCTTGTAATGCGCTGGATAAGGCTTCAAACAAATAGGATTCATACGGGTTCGACAAATCACTGACAAGGATCGCCACGATATTGGAACGTTTTTTCTGGTTAGGCGTACTCAGTGTACGAGCAAAAAAATTAGGTTGATAACCTAACTGCTTCGCTGCGTCTAAAATCTTTTGCTGTTTCTTCGGGTGAATACTCGCACCTTCGGTAAATGCCCGTGATACCGACGAACGGGAAACGCCTGCCACTTCCGCCACATCCGATGCCGTCACTTTGCGATTTTGCATCATGATAAGCATTCCCCCTGCTGAGCCAACTGAAGAAACGGATATTCGGCAATATGTTCACGCAGGCTATCTCGGTAACGCGGCTCAATATGATAAAGCCGCCATTGGCTATTAGATTTGGGAGATAACTTTTGCAACCGCTGGTGTAGTGATGCCCAAGAGCCATGACTGGGATGAATATCGAGGGTTTCACACTCCAAAAATACCCAATCACTTTGCAACGCCAATTGTTCCCCTTGGGGTGAAATCTCACCATCCCCTGAATAAAACAGACTACGCCCCGAATTCGCCGTCAGGTGCAAACTGCGGTTACTGACCGAATGTTGAGTTAACGCCGTTGTCACTTTCCAATCACCAATAAATTGAATCTCTTCACTATTTTGTTGGATGATCTCAAAACCTAATTGCGCTTTAGGCCAATATGAAAAAGCAAGAAGCGGCGTCAATAGCGCCCATTGTTCCCGCTGAGCAATAATCGTCAGTGGGCGCTTTCGTCGGTACGAATCCATCCAGTTAAGCAAGGAGGTTAGCCCCAAACAGTGGTCAGGATGGGTATGGGTTAAATAGATAGCATCCAATTCTTCCACATGCATTTGTCCAAACAGCGCTTGAGGCACCGTCGGACCACAATCCACCAGCAATTGGTAGCCTGACTCTTCCACCAGAATGCTAGCATTGATGCGTTCGCTATCATAAGCATCCCCCGTTCCCACTACCGTAATTTGAAAACTAGGCTGCATGGTTTTTCCTTGTTTTAGCCATTTCAATCCGTTGTTCTTGCTCATCAAAAAGGTGCAACGTCGAACCCGATAAGCTTATGGGTAACCTGTCCCCCAATCCATAAATCTGGTCACTCTCCACCACAAAATGCAGCCCTTGTAGTGAACCGAAGCCTTGTAGAGAACCCTTGTCTTGTAATAGGCCATAGTAGAGCCGTGAATGCCCTAGAGGCTCCACCACCGTGATTGGCATAAAGGCATCCGGGTTTTGGCTATCCACCACCACTTGATTAGGACGAACGCCTATACACTCCGTTCCAGCAGGTAGCGAAATATCGATTGAATCGAACATTTGCGGTGGGAGAAAATTCATCACCGGTGACCCAATAAATGACGCTACAAATTTATTGGCTGGCTTCTGGTATAACGTTTCAGGCGTACCTACTTGCTCAATGCGTCCTTGATTTAAGACCACAATGCGGTCAGCCAAAGTCATCGCTTCAACTTGGTCGTGAGTCACGTAAATCATGGTGGCTTTCAAGTTTTGATGAAGTTGCTTCAAGTAAATGCGCATTTCGCCACGTAGCTTCGCATCAAGGTTTGACAGCGGTTCATCAAACAAAAATAACTCAGGGTCACGCACAATCGCGCGCCCAATCGCCACCCGTTGACGCTGCCCACCAGACAGCGCCGATGGTAGTCTGTCAAGCAAATGAGTTAATTGTAAATTCTCGGCGGTTTCCCGTACTTTTTGGGTAATTTCTCGCGCACTCATTCCCGCCATCTTCAGCGGAAATCCCATATTCTTTTCCACGCTCATGTGGGGATATAGGGCATAGGATTGGAACACCATCGCCACTTGTCGCAGTGAGGGGTGCACATCATTCAACGGTTGACCATTGAGTCTCAATTCCCCCTCAGTGATGGATTCTAGCCCTGCAATCATACGTAGCAACGTGGATTTCCCGCAGCCAGAAGGTCCAACAAACACCACGAATTCGCCATTATCGATGGTTAAATCCACCTGTGGGATCACGCAATGCCCTTCGTAGCTTTTACCAATATTAATCAGTTCAAGTTTTTTCATGATAAGTGCCTACTATTTCAATCCCATCGAGAAACCACGTAATAAATAGCGCTGCATATAGCCCGCCAGCGCCAGCATCGGCAGCGAAGAAACAATCCCTATCGCCATCATTTCTCCCCATGCAGTACCGTCTTCAGTCATAAAGTTAGAGATAAATAATGGGATAGTGAATTTGTCTGGCGTATGAATAAATAACAGCGAGAATAAAAACTCATTCCAACCGAGGATCATGGAGAAAATCGCCGTCGCGACTAACCCCGGCGCACAAAGCGGAAAGACAATATAGGCTAAACGGCGCAGTAAGTTCGCCCCATCCATCGCCCCTGCCTCTTCAATCTCTAATGGAATATCGCGAATAAAACCGAGCAGCATCCAGATACAAAACGGCAAGGTATACACCTGATAAGACAAAATCAGCCCAATGCGGGTATTCAGTAACCCAACTTGGTTCATCAAGGAATAGAGCGGAATGGCAATCACAATCGGCGGCATCATTTTAATAATCAATACACCGAGCAAAAACACGTTATCGAGCTTAGCAGGGAAGCGATAACGCACTAAGGCGTAAGCACAAAAGAACGCCAGTACCACCGAAACCGCCGTTGCCCCCACCGAGACTAAAACCGTGTTGCCCACTAAGCTCAGCAAGTCCCCTTCAAATAGCTTTTCAAACGACGATAAGCTCGGTTGGCTTGGTAGTAATTGCGCCCCCGATTGCATAATTTCAGACGGGGATTTAAACGCCGTGCCGAACATCCAAATAATCGGCAGCGTCATGATCAACACTGCCAACCAAACAAACAATGTATGTATTTTGGCTTTCATGATCAGCGTCCTTTCATTACGTTTCGGGCATAAATCAATGTCATCAGCAAGGAAATCGCCAACATCACTAACGCCGCCGCACTCGCCATGCCTAAGTCAAAGAAGCGGAAACCGTATTTATAGACAAACATAGATAATGTCTCGGTTGAATTTCCTGGACCGCCCCCCGTCATCACATACACTTTGTCGAATAACTTAAAGGTATCGATAGAGCGCAATAAAAATGCCAGCATCAGTTGCTTTTTGATCAGCGGAAGCGTGATGTAGACAAAGGATTTCCAGCCTTTTGCACCATCCACCATCGCCGCTTCGCCAATATCTTTAGGAATGGATTGCAAGCCCGCCAAAATGATCAGAAATGCCATTGGCGTCCATTGCCAGGTATCCACTAACGCTATGGAATATAAGGCCAAATCTGGATTGAACAACCACTCTTGGGCGGGTAAACCCACCGCCACCAGCAGGCTATTTAAGAATCCAAAATCATAGTTGTACCAAGAGCGCCAAATCGAGGAGCACACCAGCGTGGAGAGCATCATCGGGTAGATAATGATGGGCAACGCAAATTTTCGCCCAGCAAATTGACGGTTAAACAGCAGTGCTAGCCACAGCCCTAAAAGAACTTGGGCAATAGACGCCACGAGGGTAAACACGAAAGTATTTTTAATCGCAGCCAGAAAGAAAAAGTCATCGAACAATTCCGAGAAATTCGACCAGCCAATAAAGTGATAGCTGTCATCGATATAATCCACTTGCCCAAATGCGTGATACAGCACGGATACGATGGGATACAACGTCAATAACCCCAGCATAATCAACGCTGGGAGGAGTAACCAAAACAACTGTTTACGGTTTTCAAATAACATACTCAGCATTCCATAAAGGCGCTAGAAACTAGCGCTATGAAAAACATCACTATTTTTTTGGGTGCTATTTTTTGGTGCTACGTTCAATGCGTTTTTGCGCTTGTTCCAAAGCTTGATCTCCGGTCATTTGCCCCATCATCGCCATTTGTAAAAAGTCCCCAAGAATACTTTCCACTTCTGCCCAGTTTTGAATGCGTGGGCGTGCTTTACCCGCTTCTAATGCGGCTGCTTGTTGCGGATACCAACGGTATTGACTAACAACTTGCGGGTCTGCGTAGACGCTATGGCGCGTTGGCGGTGTACCAAAGTTTAGTGCTAACGCTTTTTGCATTTCGGCACTGCTAGCAAATGCAAGGAATTGCTCCGCTTCCACTTTGTTTTTCGCATCCGCCGGAATCGCAAGCTGCCAGATACCTAGCATCGGTGATGGCTGTCCTATTTCTGCTGGTGGAGCCATCATTTCCATTTTGCCGACCACATTCGAGACTTTGGCATTATCAAGATCCGGCACCCAAGCTGGCCATACTTCGATTGCCATTGCTGCGGTACCTTTTTGTAATGCATCGCGAACTTCATCTGCGTTAAACACATCCACCCCTTTCGGTGCATATTGCTTCATGGCTAAGAAGGTTTCTAACGCTTGTTTGGCCTGCGGGGTATTCAAGGTCGGTTTTCCGTTACTATCGACAACGTCGCCACCATATCCCCACAGAATGGGTAAAAATCCCGTCACGATCGGGTTGCCTTTTACTCCTCGGTACACCACGCCATTGGCTTTGCCATCTTGGCTAATGGTTTTCGCTGAGTTCAACACATCCGTCCATGTTTTCGGCTGTTGAAGTTTGTACTGATCGAACAGGTCTTTATTCCACGCGAACATTGCCACGTTACCCACCATTGGCAATGCATAGCTCGCACCTTTGCCGTCTTGGCGACCGATATCCACGGTGGATTGAATAAAGTCTTTATCTTGGAGTGAATCAGACAGTGGGGATAACCACTTGTTGGCAAGGAATTCAGGTGCCCACGAGTCATCCATTAAAATCACGTCATAGTTACCGGTTTTCTCGCGCATGGAGAGCACGACGCTTTCATATAGCCCTTTACTCGGACGCTTAACTAACGTGATTTGTGCCTTAGGATTATTTTTTTTATATTCGTCGACAACAAACTGCATCGCATCACCGTAACTGCTATCTCGTCCGGCAATAATTAATTCAGAGGCGCTAGCGCCAAGTGTTGAGGCTATCAGAGCGGATGCCAATAATGTGCGCTTAATCATTTGCTTCTCCTAGTGGATGTCTCTTGTTCTTTGTATGAATTTTCGGTTGAGTCGTTTTTGCACGCGCGTTCAAATTGCCATGGCAGGCTACGGCTGGAAGATGACAGTTAGATGAAGGTGAAGTGAAGGTTTTATTCATAATGGCAAAGACGATTGGAATTCAATGATGGCTTTCTTTAGTATGATGGGCAATTCTTTGCATAACATCCTAACTGAGAGCCGAATGACTCGCACCCAACGCTTACTCACATTGATTCAGATCCTGAAAGAGAATCGCTATCCGGTCACCGCAGATGCCCTCGCCTGTCAGTTAGAGGTGAGTGTTCGTTCCATTTATCGGGATATCGAATCGCTACGCGACCAAGGAGCTGAAATTACAGGTGAAGCGGGCATTGGTTATCAGTTAAAAAGCGGATTGTTACTGCCACCATTGATGTTCGATGAGAATGAACTAGAAGCGCTAATTTTAGGTTTACGCTGGGTACAAAATAATGCCGATGAAGAACTCAAAAACTCTGCCCTGCGCACACTCAATAAAATTAATGCTGTGGTGGGTAAAGAGGCACAGATCATCCTAAACAGTAATACGCTATTTGCCCCAACGACCCAACTTAATGAAATTGACGAGCATGTGGCTAAAAATTTACGCCTGAGTTTACGGGGAGAGCGCAAAGCCAAAATCGCGTATGTGGATATTAAAGGACAATCCAGTGAACGAATTATTTGGCCGATTGCGGTGGGTTATATGAAAGATACCCAAGTGTTAGCGGCGTGGTGCGAATTGCGCCAAAGCTATCGCCATTTCCGCTTAGATAGAATCCAAGCTTACACCGTCTTGGGTGAGTCGCTGCCCTACCCGAAAGGCTATTTACTCAGCCGTTGGCAGAAAGAAGTTTTGTGTGTCACTCCTGACAATTTCTGACACCGCCTTCGCTTATAGTCAGTGCTCTACTTAATTTAAGGAAAAACCACTATGAGCGAGCTAGTTCTATTTACCAATGCAATGTCCCGCGGCAATACCGTTGATTTACTATTAAAAATGATGGACGTTCCCTATAAGCGCATTGAATTAGCTTATGGTGCAGAGATGCACACCAAGGAATACCTTGCCATTAATCCAATGGCAAAAGTACCTGCTTTAGTTGATGGTGATGTGGTTGTTACTGAGTGCGCGGCGATTTGTCTTTATTTAGCCGATAAGTTTATTGAAAAGGGTTTTGCCCCCACACTTAATAGCCCTGAGCGTGGTGCTTATTACCGCTGGTTTTTATTCACGGCAGGTCCGATTGAATCTGCGTTTACCGTCCTTGATTTAGGTGTGGAATTAACAGAAGAACAGCAAAAATCGTCAGGCTTTGGTAGCGTTGAACGCACTTTAGCGACGCTAGATGTCTGCCTCGCCAGTGCCAAACCGTATATTTGCGGTGAAACATTAACCGCAGTGGATGTGTATGTGGGCTGCTTTGTGATGTTTTTAATCAAATATTGCGGATATACCGCAACACCGCCGATGCAAACCTATATGGATAGCCTAGCAACACACCCAGAGATTGCTACGCTGCTAGCGATGTAGTACCTATTATCATCACCGTGAAATGCAAAAAGGCGCAGAATTAACCTGCGCCTTTTTAATTTCTCGCTAAAGAGAGCTAAACGATGCTTAACGCATTGTCACAAACTCTTCCGCAGCAGTCGGGTGGATTGCAACAGTGTTGTCGAAATCTTTCTTGGTTGCGCCCATTTTGAGAGCGACCGCGAAGCCTTGCAGCATTTCATCCATACCAAAACCGATACCGTGGATGCCGACAATTTTCTCTTCTTTACCCACACATACCAGCTTCATGCGGCATGGTTGGCGATGAGAAGTGACTGCGGTATACATCGCGGTAAATGAAGATTTATAGCATTTCACTGCATCTGCACCATATTTTTCAATGGCTTCTGGCTCAGTTAAACCCACTGTACCAATTGGCGGATGGCTGAATACAACCGTTGGCACGTTGGTGTAATCTAAATGTTCGTCAGGTTTGTTGTTAAACAAGCGCTCAGATAGACGGCGACCCGCAGCAACGGCGACTGGCGTTAATTCTACCGCGCCGGTGTTATCGCCCACCGCGTAAACGCCAGCCACATTGGTATTCTGATATTTATCGACTTTAATATAGCCTTTCGCATTTAGCTCAACGCCTGCCGCTTCAATATTCAGGTTATCCGTCATTGGCTCACGACCGATTGCCCAAATCAGCACATCAACAGTTTGCTCGTGACCATTTTCTAATTTCAGTGTCAGTGATCCGTCTGCATTTTTGACCACTTCTTTCGGAATGGATTCTGTGTGCAGCGTTGGGCCTTCTGCGTTCATCACTTCCACTAACGTTTCAACGATAAGCGGGTCAAACGCACGCAGTGGAGCATGTTTACGCACAAACAGGTGGGCTTCGCTACCTAAACCATTCAGTACGCCAGCCAGTTCAACGGCAATGTAGCCCGCACCGACAACAGCAACACGCTTAGGCAGTGCTTCCAGTTCAAAGAAACCGTCAGAAGTCATGCCATATTCCGCACCTGGGATAGCTGGGATCACCGGGCGACCACCCGTTGCGATCAAAATATGATCCGCGGTGTAAATCTCGCCATTCACTTCAACGGTATGTGCATCAACAAAACGAGCAAAACCTTTGATCACATCGACTTTGTTATTGCCAAGTACGCGATCGTAAGATTGGTGGATACGGTCGATATAAGCAGTACGGCTCTCAATTAATTTCTTCCAGTTGAAATCATTGATAGTGGTATCGAAACCATAGTCTGGACCATAGGCGCGAATAGCTTCAGAAATTTGCGCTGCATGCCACATCACTTTTTTCGGTACACAACCGACGTTAACACAAGTGCCGCCTAACTCTTTAGCTTCAATCAGGGCACACTTTTGTCCGTACATTGCCGCACGGTTCATTGACGCAATACCGCCGCTACCGCCGCCAATTGCAATATAGTCGTAATGTTTGCTCATAACTTGGTGATTCCCATTTGTTGAATTACGAATACGTTAATATTCTCTTATTATGCTATGTAAACATAAACATTTAAGATAGCTATTGCCTGTTACTGCAATAGCTAGAGTCTATTATTACTCAAGTACAATTTACTCAGGTACAATCCACTCAACTAATGTATGCCCAGTGCCTTCTGGCACCAGTGTTTTATGTAACCATGGCAGGACATTTTTCATCTGCTGCTCAAGTTTCCAAGGCGGGTTAATGACAATCATACCGGATGCGGTCATGCCGCGTTGGTCGCTGTCAGGGCGTACCGCTAATTCAATTTGCAGAATTTTACGGATACCCGTAGCTTCTAGCTGGTTCACCATACGTTTGATTTGTTGGCGTAGAACCACTGGATACCAAATCGCATAAGTGCCTGTTGCGAAACGTTTATAACCTTCAACAACGCCTTTTACGACCGCTTCATAGTCTGATTTCATCTCATAAGGTGGATCCATCAGCATAAAACCACGGCGGCTTTGCGGAGGTAATTTCGATTTTAACTGCTGATAACCATCTTCGCGGGCAACTTGTGCACGCTCATCGCGAGAAAATTCAGTACGCAATAATGGATAATCACTTGGATGTAACTCGGTTAAAATCAGTTTATCGTGCTCACGCAGTAAATGTTTCGCTAATAGTGGTGATCCCGGGTAATAACGTAAGCGACCATTTTCATTTAAACGGCGCACAACTTGCATATAGGGCAGTAGTTCCTCAGGTAAGTCCGGTTGCTCCCAAACTCGTGCAATCCCTTCGAGATACTCCCCTGTCTTTTCTGAATGTTCGCTGGTTAATTGATAACGACCCGCGCCGGAATGGGTATCCAGATACAGAAATGGTTTCTCTTTTTCTTTAAGAGATTCAATGATCAGGCTTTGTACCGTATGTTTGAGAACATCCGCATGGTTGCCTGCGTGAAAGCTATGACGATAACTTAACATGTCGCGTTTATTTCCTGAGGAATTCAGCAGTCACTTTTGTGAATGCTGTTAATAGAATCTGTACAGAAGGTCTGTTGAATGAAAAATAGACCAAATAATTTCTTTCGCGCCATTATAGCTAAAATTTGATGGGATTGTCATAGTGACAAAACATGACAAAATTGCACATGACCTTTCCTTAGCAAAAAGTTATCCTAAGCAAAATTAAAAACCACAACAGGGGAAACCAATGAAACGAGTATTTATAATATCTTCCATTTTAGCGTTATTTTTAGTGAATAATTCTGCAATGGCAGGTAATTCATCCCAAGGATGTGAAATCAAAAAACAAAAAATTGAAACTCAGCTCAAATATGCCAAAGCACACGGCAATACTTACCGCGTAAATGGCTTAGAGCGAGCGCTCGAGAACGTTAATCGCTACTGTACCTCTGATTCTCTGTATCGCGATAGCCAGCAGAAAATTGCTGAAAAACAGAAAAAAGTCGCTGAGCGTGAAGCTGAATTGCAAGAATCTGTTCAAAAAGGTGACCCTGAAAAAATCGCTAAACATAAGCGTAAGGTCGCCGAAGCAAAGGCTGAACTTAAAGAAGCTCAAGACCTCTCCGACATCTACAAAGATACCCTTTAATAAAAATTCAATTTTAATCAAATAGTTAATTTCTATTCTTTATCTCACCCTATGCCTAATTTTGGATAAATAAAGGCATAGGGTGAAATTATCAACAAACTTAGGCTATAGTATAAAAGAATATAGAATGGTGAATTATAAGAATATTTTGATTAAGCAGTGAAAAGGGGAACGCATGTCAGACATGCAAGATGAGCAACAAAAAGAGACCAACAAATTAAAATCCACTCTAAACAAAAGCCTAGACGGTAGTAAAAAAGCCTTAACGTTCTCAATGAGAGTGGTCGATTTTGTTTGTGCAATTCCATTTATTGCGCATTTAATCCGCACTGCCCAACGTTTTACCGATAGAATGGGTAACCAGTTTGGCGCCGCAATTACCTATTTCTCGTTTTTATCCCTGATCCCTGTACTGATGTTTAGCTTCGCTGCGGCGGGTTTCGTGTTAGCCAGCAATCCTGAATTACTTGAGAAGCTCATTCGTGGCATTTCTGCCAACATTACTGATCCCACACTCGCAAATACCCTTGAACAAACCATTGATACGGCTATCCGCCAGCGTACCACCGTGGGGTTAACTGGTTTAGCACTAGCGGTCTATTCTGGCGTTAACTGGGTAAATAACTTGCGCTTAGCGATTTTAGCGCAATCTCGCACCATTTGGGAACGAAACGAATCAGAACAAGAAAATATCATTTTTCGCTATGTTCGGGACTTTTTCGCGCTAATAGGTTTGCTAATCGCGTTAATTGTCACTATTACACTGACCTCCGTAGCTGGCTCTGCTCAAGCAACCATTGTCAGTACGCTTGGCCTAGACAGCATTGAGTGGCTTAAGCCCGTTTGGACACTGATTGGCTTAGCAATTTCCATTACCGCCAACTTCTTATTATTTTTGTGGATTTTCTGGATTTTACCACGCATGCAGCACCGTCGCCGCTCACTGCTGAAAGGCACCTTGCTCGCCGCGATTGGATTTGAAATCATCAAATCTATCATGACATGGATTTTACCAACCTTAGCCTCTTCACCATCGGGAGCAGCTTTTGGTTCAGTATTGGGGTTAATGGCATTTTTCTATTTCTTTGCCCGACTCACACTCTTTTGCGCTGCGTGGATTGCCACGGATGAGCCGAAGGGGGGTGCACAAGACGTTCTCACTTCCTAATATCAATCATAGGGGAATGGTAGGTTTATCATTCCCCTCACTCATTTATTCCATCTCTTTAATGAGCGTCGCCATTAAATCTTTTGTGCTCATTTCACGGACTTTTGCCACATTTTGTCCCGCCCAATGGGCGGCAAATTCATCACTGCCGGAATGAGTTGCCGCGGCATTCAGCTGCTTACCCACATCATAAGCGATGGGATAATCTGGCAATTTACTTTCATCATACTGCTGCCCCGCTTGCATAAACTGGTTGAAAATACCTCGGGCAGGCCGCCCTGAGATAGCCGCAGTTAAATAAGTATTATCCGTAGTTTGGCTTTTCAGTTTACGACGATATCCTTCATTTGCCGCAGATTCTGGGCATAACAGAAAGGCGGTTCCTAATTGTGCGGCAGAAGCACCATGAGCAAGAGCTTGCTTGATATCCGCACCATCCATGATCCCCCCTGTCGCAATAATCGGTAATTGCGTGTGTTTAGCAAGTAGCGCAACCAGCTGATTTGTTCTCAGTTCTTCATCTTTTAATTGCACATCAAACATGCCACGATGGCCACCAGCTTCTATTCCTTGCGCCACAATTGCATCAATGCCTGCTTGTTCAATTAATTGGGCTTCATGTAAGTTTGTCGCCGTCGCCATCGTAAAAATACCTTTTTCTTTCAAAGCATTGATAACTTCACAAGACGGCACATTGAAGTGGAAACTCACGACTGCGGGTTTCATTTCTAAAAATAGTTCCAACATGGCTGGGTTATCTAAAAATGAGAGATAAATTTCATCCAATTGCTCTGGGGCTTGATGGTTAAACTGCTGAAATTTAGGCTGTAAATGTGCCAACCAAGCCTGTTCGTTCTGGCTATTGCGTTGTGGTGTCGTATGGCAAAACACATTCACATTAAATGGTTTGTTTGTTAGTGCTTGAGTGGCTGCAATCATTGACCTAGCTTGATCTACCGAGCTGGCGCCCAGTGCTAAGGAGCCCAATCCGCCCGCCTCACAAACGGCGGCGACCAACGCAGGTGTTGAAACTACCGCCATAGGCGCTTGAATAATAGGATAACGTAGGTTTAGGCGATGCAGTAATACATTGGAATGGCTCATACTTTCCTTACCTTTTTATGCTTATGCGATAGATGAATGGCATGTTAATAAATTGCATATAATATGTATCTTTATCATTCTATCCCAATATTTACTCAATGAACCTAACTGTTTTTCGGAATGTGATAACAGCCGCATTTCTCATTACTATCATAAAATTAGCAAACTAAACGCATTTTAAGCGTGTATGTTATAGCGACAAACAGCCGAAGATACAGTGAGCCCACGCTTAAGGAAGCCGACAATGCTAATCTCTCAATTGGAAAATCTATCTTGTGGTGTCGTCGTTTATTACCATAATCAGCCACAAAACTGCGTTGGCACATTCTGTGCGCGAGGTAGCGATCTTGCGGGGAAACGATTAACTGTCGATACGCCTTTGCGCATTGCGAGTAACACTAAACCCTTTACTGCAGCGGCGATTTTACGCTTGGCTGAGATGGGCAAGCTGTTTGTAGATGACAGTATTTCTCATTATATTTCACCAAAATACAATCAATTACTCTCACCAAAATACGACACCGATGCGATTACGATCCGTCACCTACTCAACCACAGTAGTGGGCTATTGGATCATGCCAACGAGGAATACCTCAAAGACGTTTTAAAACGTCCTGATTATCAATGGACACGTTCAGAGCAAATTGAGTTATATATTCAGCAAGATCACCCCTTTTTCCGCCCCTCCGAAGCTTTTATCTATTCTGATACGGGCTATATTCTGCTTGGGAATATTATTGAGCGAATGACGGGACAAGCACTGGGAGAAGCTGTCCGAGAACTCTTGAAGTTTAATGAAATTGGCTTGCAGACCGCCTACTGGGAAACATTTGAACTCCCTGCTACAACGGAACCTCGTGCAAAACAGTACCTCGGAAAACTCGATTGCTCCGACATGGATCCTTCAATGGATGTGTATGGCGGTGGTGGCTTAGTGATGTCCTCGAAACAAATGGCACAGTTCTTTGAAGCCCTATTTAGCGGTAAGATTTTTACCAAATCGGAAACCCTAGACACCATGTTAAGTGCAGGCTCCCATGAAGGGGCGCAAGGCTATCGGCAAGGGATCATGGTCAATGAGGTCAACGGTATGACACTCTATTCCCATTTAGGCTTTTGGGGTTCCGTTGCGTACTACTCACCGGCAACTCAAACCAGTGCTGCGGGGTTTGTGGATAATCGAGATTCACGGAACGAACTGATTAACGCGATTGAAGCATTGTTGACGTCTAAATAAAGCGCCATCAACACAAAAAAATAACCCTCATCAGTGAGGGCTATTTTTATTCAGTTGATCACTAACGGGTCAATGGTGCTGGAATCGGTAACGCTGGTGCAGGCCCGCCCTCTTGAGGCTCTGCGACTGCTGGAGATTCTGGCGCCGGCTCCACAACCGCAGGTAATTTAGGCCATAACACTTGCGTGAATTTCTGGCGAATTTGCTCTGCATCCATGGTCTGTTTTTCTTTCGGCTGTGCTAAGACAATCGCCGCTTCTTGAGACAGTAAACGACGCGCTTCCATATTTACTTGTTCAAGATTTTGAGTTCCTAAGAACGCTTGTCTGAGTAATTGATACTGCTCAGGTGCGATATCCACGACGCCATTTTGTTGTGAAATCAAACGCTGGCTAATTAACACATCGGTACTGGTACGCGCATATGCCGCAAACAGTTGTGATAATTGAACTTGCTTCTCTTTCATCATGTCATTGAACAGCTCTGGGTCAATACCATTTTGTTTGATTGCCGCCAGCTCATTCAACGCCACGTCTGCCACTGCTGCCATTTTTTCTGGTGGTGCAGAAATCGCTAACGTACAGCTCGCTTTTTGATACTGAACACGACAATCTAAGCCCGGCGTCACACCCTCTTCCGCAAACTTTTGTTTAAAGGACTTCTGTAATGAGCGGTAAATGGCTTCTCGAGCGAGGTCACTTCCCCAATAACGCAGCAACACGTTGGAATCTTTGATTGGCAACCAATCGATATCCCAAATTAGCGAGAGGGTATCTTGCGTTGATTTGTCTTGAAGGATATCAATTGCCTGAGGCTTCACTGACGATAAAACAGCAACTGAAACAGGCTCAGAACGCTTACCTTCTAACGATGAAAACGCTTGAGTGATACTGTCAGATAACATGCGAGAATCCACATGCCCCGCGACATATAATGTCATGACATCAGGTGTGTACCATTTTTGATAGAACGAATTCACACTGGCTAAATCGACTTTACCGTTTGGCTTCTGCCCTGGATCATAACCTAGCATCGCCGACCCATTGAGACGAGCACGCCAAACAGGGTCGTTGGCATTGACTGGTAAGGTAGCCACTGGAATATTGGGAACAGTTAACCCACTCTGTAATGAATTCTCAGTATATTGCGCCCCAGCCACAGATGTTGCCAACCAACTTAATGCTTGTTTCACCAAATCAGGGCGGTTGTTAGGCAGACTTAAACTATAAATTGTGTAGTCGTAAGAAACGACGGCTGGAGGTAACGGCATATCAGGGTCGGTTGCCTGACGCCAAAAATTTTGCAATGTAGCAGCAGGAAAAGCTTCAGATTGATGGAATAGCGCCATTCGGGGGATCAGATAACTGTACCCTTTTTCACTGGCTTTTTCAGATAACGAACCTGTTTTAATGGCTAACCGAAGTTGGATCCGATCATTTGGACGCTGTGGTGTTTGTAATAACTGCCAATTAAAGCCATTCTCGAGCTTTCCTTGCTGCCATGCTGGATCGGGTTGTAAAGGTTCAGCACTAGCAAAACCAGTGACTGATAAAAGTACCACGCCGATGATATATCGCACTTTCAAACCCTGCATGTAGACCCCTATGTTCTTTATATCCTTGTATTTAACCGTAAACAGCAACAGAAAAATTAACGAAAAACGCTAATTGACTCGGTTAAGCGATATAGTTTGGCTTCATCAAAAATTTGATTATCACTATACCCGAAAAAAACATCGCTGCATGTTATTGAGATAATTGGGCAGCGCTCAATACGCTAAGTCGCTAAGTTGATCACTAAAATGCATGTTAAACATCACCATTTATTTGCTGATATTTCGCATTTTGGATACGACAGATAGTGAGTAAGTCGCCCGAATCTTGCTGCTAACAATATGATAGGTATGTGTAATGATATTAGACCACAAACCTTATAACATGTTCATGGCTTAATCTGAATTTTGTTGTTTTATTTGACGATTATAACCTTTCGCCAATAACCCTATCTCATCATCTTGATGATATTGAGAAACTTCCAAATGGTCGACGTACTGATTTACTTGCAACTCCCCCGCCATTTTACGCAGTGGGCGTACAATCATGCGGCTCACACACCACGTCATCGCAATGGAGATAATCAGCGCTAGCAGCAAATACGTTGTCGTTAGCAACGCAAAGGTGTTGAGTGCAAAACGGTAAACCCGGTTAGAATCCACTTGTAACGTCAAATAACCTTGAGGTTTCGCTTGTGGCGCTACCGTACCATAGGCATACAATGGAACAGTCATCTCAACCGGAATACCAATAAGCGGTAAAGACCATTCTGGGATCGGTTTCGGCGTGGCAAAGCTTAAATTCATTACCGTCGCATTATCCACCGTAACAATGGCTTTTCCCATAATCCCCGAGGTTTTCAGGCTCACAAGTAGCCTTTTGGCTTCGTTTAAATCAGAGCTAAGTAGTGAGTCCGTCAATGGTTTTTGGACTTGAACTACGGCATTGCTCAGTTGATTTAAATAATCTTGTTTGCGCTGTTCTAAGAGGTAAGTAAATTGAATGGACAAAAAAAGTGCAAGAAAAAGCAACGTAATCACAAAGAATACGACCATGCTCTTAAACGTGAGTGAACGTTGGACACGAGTGTTCATTTCCCACAACCTTCCTAATCAAGCTGCTTTTTAAAGAAAAAAATCGGACAAACAGTATACTTGATTTTCTGTATAAAGGTGCAGCTTTAAAAAAGAAAGATCACTTATTTAAGATAAGCTCCAAATTAACCGCTAAAGTGAGTAGATACAGCATAAAGAAACGGCAGAAAGTTTGCTTTTCTGCCGTTTAAAGTAATTAATTTGCGACTATTACCTGCTTTTCGTCTTCATCAACGGCAAAACAAGCGACTAACTGCTCACGGTAATTTTTCAATGCAGGCTGAGATTGCGTGCAAGGACCAAAAGCGCGTCGACAACGTGCTGCAAACGCACACCCCGGAGGCGGATTCATTGGGCTCGGTAATTCTCCCGTTAATTTGATGCGCTCACGGCGTTGGTCAGGGTTCAAACGTGGCGTCGCAGAAAGTAGCGCTTGAGTGTATGGATGCTGAGGATTGTTAAAAATCTGCTCTTTAGTCCCCTTTTCCACACAACGCCCCAAATACATCACCATCACTTCATCCGCGATATGCTCTACCACCGATAAATCGTGGGAGATGAACACATAGGAAAGCCCCAATTCTTGCTGTAAATCCATCATCAGGTTCAATACCTGAGCACGTACGGACACATCCAACGCCGATACTGGCTCATCCGCCACAACCACATCAGGGTCTAACATCAACCCACGAGCGATAGCGATACGTTGACGTTGCCCACCAGAAAACATGTGCGGATAACGGCTATAATGCTCTGTTTTCAAACCCACTTTTGCCATCATGGATAACACTTTTTCTTTACGCTGCTCTTTCGATAGCGAAGTGTTAATCAATAAAGGCTCTTCCAAAATTTGCCCGACTTTTTTACGCGGGTTCAGCGAACCATATGGGTTTTGGAAGACAATTTGGATTTTTTGGCGACGTAGTTTCTCTGCTGCTTTATCAGCAATCAGTAAGTTTTGGTCACGATAATACAGCTCACCGTCCGATGGTTGCTCAATCATTGTTAATAAGCGCCCAAGCGTGGATTTTCCACAACCTGACTCCCCAACCACCGCCAATGTTTTCCCTTTTTCTAACTCAAAAGAGACACCATCAAGCGCTTTGAGTGTTTTCTCCTTCGAGAAGACCCCGCCTTTCACGGAATAGTATTTTTTCAAGTCCACCGCTTTTAATAACGGCATTCCTTTAGCTTGTTGCTCACTCATAGCGTTGGTCTCCCCATATCATCCAGTGGCATGTGACATTTCACCTGACGGTCACCAATGGTTTGTAACGCAGGCTCCTCTTGGCGACAACGATCCGTTGCATACGGGCAACGCGGGTTGAGTAAGCATCCTTCAGGGCGGTCATATTTACCGGGTACAACACCCGGCAAAGAAGCTAAACGCGATTTGTTGCTAGCAAACTCAGGCAATGCGCGCAGCAATGCTTGGGTATAGGGGTGTCTCGGATGTTTAAAAATATCCTTCGCTTTCGCAGACTCGACCACTTGCCCTGCATACATCACGATAATATGGTGTGCGGCTTCTGACACTAACGCTAAGTCATGGGTAATCAGTACTAGCGCCATATTTTCTTGTTGTTGTAATTCCAACAATAATTCAATGATTTGTGCTTGAATGGTCACATCAAGCGCCGTAGTGGGTTCATCGGCGATCAACAACTTTGGACGACAAGCAATCGCCATCGCAATCATAATTCGCTGACTCATCCCGCCAGATAACTGGTGAGGATATACATCAAGGCGTGACTGCGGATCAGGAATTCCCACCATGTTTAGCAGGTCAATGGCCCGCTGTTTACGGGTGCTTCTATTGCCCCCTTGGTGTACTTTTAACGCTTCCATGATCTGATAACCGACCGTAAAGCATGGGTTCAAACTGGTCATCGGATCTTGGAAAATCATTGCCACATCTGCGCCGACAATTTGGCGACGCTCTTTTTCAGGAATCGACAATAAATCGCGTCCATCAAACTGCAACGATTTCGCCATCACTTTGCCGGGGTAATCAATTAACCCCATAATCGCCAGTGAACTAACTGATTTACCGGAACCTGATTCGCCTACGATCCCCACCACTTGCCCTTTCTCAACTTGGTAGCTGATGCGGTCAACGGCGCGAAACGGTGTCCCTTCGTCACCAAAGTGAACGGAGAGTTCTTCTACATTTAACAATGCCATTAGATTACCTCATCACTGCTTGAGTTTTGGATCAAAGGCGTCACGTAAACCATCACCCATCAGGTTAAACGCTAATACCGTTAATAAAATTGCTAATCCTGGGAACGTTACGACCCACCATGCGCTTTGTGCAAACTGCAACACATCAGACAACATAGTTCCCCATTCTGGTGTTGGTGGCTGTGCCCCCATTCCCAGAAAACCCAGTGCAGCCATATCTAAGATGGCGTTCGAGAAGCCTAAAGATGCCTGTACAATCAATGGTGCCAGACAGTTAGGTAAAATATTGACGAACATTTGACGCAACGCCCCTGCTCCCGCCACTCTCGAGGCAGTCACATAGTCACGATTCACTTCCACGAGAACCGCGGCTCGCGTCAAACGAATATAGTGCGGTAATGCCACAAAGGTTAACGCTATCGAGGCATTGACAATCGAAGGTCCGAAAATTGCCACCAAGACCAATGCGAGTAATAAACTTGGCAGAGCCAACATAATGTCGACGATACGCATAATCAGCGCATCCACTACGCCGCCAAAATAGCCCGCAATCACCCCAATAGTGACCCCCATAATTAGGGATAACACCACCACGAGACAGCCCACTAATAACGAAAGCCTTGCTCCGTACATTAGGCGAGATAATAAATCGCGCCCGACATCATCCGTACCAAGAATAAACTCCCATGAGCCACCTTCTTCCCAGACTGGCGGCATCAGTAACGCCTGACGGAATTGCTCATCAGGAGCATGAGGCGCTAATACACCCGCAAGGATAGCAATTAATACCATCAAGATGATGTAGAACATACCAACAACAGCGCCTTTGTTGCGCTTAAAGTAATGCCAGAATTCTTGTAAGGGTGTCATCGGCTTCGGGGCGCTGACAGCTTTCGACTCAGTTGTTTGAGACATGTTTGCGCTCCTTATTTCTTATGACGAATACGTGGGTTAACAATGCCATACAGCACATCAACCACTAAGTTAACGAAGATAATCAACGTTGCGACAAGTAAGACGCCACCTTGAACCACTGGGTAATCTCGACGTTGTAATCCTTCAATTAACCAACGACCTAATCCCGGCCATGAAAAAATAGTTTCCGTCAAAATTGCACCGGCGAGCATCACACCGACCTGCAAACCAATGACCGTGACAACCGGCAGTAATGCGTTACGCAGGGCGTGAATTAAAATCACGCGAGCACGGCTAACACCTTTGGCTCTCGCCGTACGAATATAGTCTCCCCCTAATACTTCCAGCATCGCCGAGCGAGTCATACGCACAATCACAGCCAGTGGAATGGTTCCGAGTACAATGGATGGCAAAATTAAGTGCTCCACTGCATCTTTGAAGTCTCCCGCTTCCCCCCAAATTAGGGTATCAATCAGCATAAAGCCCGTGAGCGGATTCGAGTCATCAAGGAAAACTGTGTCGCTTACCCTTCCCGCAACAGGAGTGAGATCCCACTGAACAGAGACCAGCATGATCAACATGATCCCCCACCAGAAGATCGGCATAGAGTAGCCTGTTAATGAAACCCCGATCGCAGTGTGATCGAAAATCGAACCACGTTTAACTGCCGCTAAAACCCCGACAGGGATCCCAACAGAAACCGCAAAAATCATGGCGCAAGTGGCTAGTTCTACGGTGGCTAAAAAGCGAGGTAAAAATTCTTCCCAAACGCCAATGCGGCTTTTTAAGGAGATCCCTAAATCACCATGCATTATGCCGTTCAGGTAATGGAGGTATTGTTTCCAAAGTGGCTGGTCAAGTCCTAATTCAGCCATTAAGTATGCGTGTCTTTCTGGAGATAATCCGCGTTCACCCGCCATAATCATGACTGGGTCGCCTGGGATCATGTGAACGAAAGCAAAAGTAAGTAGCGTGATACCGATAAAGGTGGGGATCACGAGCCCGAATCGTCGGAGGATAAATTGCAGCATATCCTGAGTCTCTTTAATAATGCCGTCGACGGCTCTTAGTCCGCTTGGCTGGTCAGAAAAACAACGTTTTCATCTGCTCACAAATAACTAAATTTATCTGCATCTTCTGAACGTCAGAGGAGAAAACGCCCTCCGCTGCAAAGAGGCAGTGAAGGGCATTTACAGATTAAAAACAATTACTTATCAATGTCTACGTTTTCGAAGTGGTGTTTACCTAATGGATCAACCACGTAGCCTTTTACTTCTTTACGCACAGGCTCAAATACGGTGGAGTGAGCGATGATCAGCGCTGGCGCTTGTTCGTTCATGATCACTTGAGCTTGTTTGTACAGTTCTACACGTTTGTTGTGATCAGATGTCATACGTGCAGGCTGGATCACGTCTTCAAAGCTTTGATTACACCATTTAGAGTAGTTAGAACCCTGTTTTTTCGCAGCACAGCTGAATAAGGTCGCGAAGAAGTTATCAGGGTCACCATTGTCACCAGTCCAACCCATCATTACGGTTTGAGGCTCGCCGCTCTTAGCACGTTTCAGGTATTCACCCCATTCGTAGCTAACCACTTTCGATTTAACCCCGATCTTCGCCCAGTCAGCTTGGATCATTTCCGCCATTCGGCGTGCATTCGGGTTATATGGGCGTTGAACTGGCATTGCCCACAGGTCAATTTCAAAACCTTCTGGGAAGCCCGCTTCCGCCAGCAATTTCTTGGCTTTTTCTGGATTATATTCGGTATCTTTAATCGCGTCGTTGTAACCCCACATAGTTGGTGGAATTAAGTTTTTCGCTTTTTGACCCGCACCTTGATAAACCGCTTGGATAATGGCGTCTTTGTTCACGGCCATTGACAGCGCTTGGCGAACCTTTTGGTTATCCAGTGGTTTCTTTTCAACGTTGTAAGACAGGTAGCCTACGTTCAGACCAGGCTGCTCCATTAACGTAATTTCTTTATCTGCTCTCATGCGCTCTAAGTCAGCCGGATTTGGATACGGCATCACTTGGCACTCATTTTTCTGCAATTTTGCATAGCGTACTGACGCGTCAGGAGTGATAGAGAAAACTAAACGGTCAATCTTCGGTACCGCGCCCCAGTAATCTTTGTTTGCTTTGTACAGAATGCGAGAGTCTTTCTGATACTGTTGCAGTTCAAAAGGCCCTGTTCCAATTGGGTTCAGGTCAACTTTCTCTGGAGTTTTCGCTTTCATCATTTGGTCAGCATATTCCGCTGATAAAATTGATGCGAAGTCCATTGCCATATCCGCTAAGAATGGCGCTTCTGGGCGTGTTAATGTGATACGAACAGTGTTGTCATCGACTTTTTCAACTTTGTCGATGATTTTGTCCATGTCCATTCCCATAAAGTATTCATAGCTACCGCCAGAAACTTTGTGATATGGGTGGTTTGGATCTTTTTGGCGCATGAACGTATAAATCACGTCATCCGCATTTAAGTCACGGCTTGGTTTGAACTCTTTATTGGAGTGCCACTTCACGCCTTTACGCAGGTGGAATGTGTACACTTTACCATCGTCACTGACTTCCCAGCTTTCTGCTAAGCCCGGCTCAATTTCAGTCGTACCCAGCTTAAATTCAACCAAACGGTTATACAGGGGGATTGAACTCGCATCATAAGTTGTTCCAGAGGTGAATAACTGCGGGTTAAACCCTTCAGGTGAACCTTCAGAACAATAAACCAGTGTTTTAGCCTGTACTGAGGCAGATACCGCTAAAGCAGCTAATGTTAAGCCTACCGTCAATAAACCTGTCTTTTTCATCGAGAGCGTCATTGGTAATGCTCCTGTGGTGTATGTTGTTTTATCGAATACTGAAATCCATCTTGAATAAGACAGATGCCGTATCTGTATTTTTTGTTATTCACTGTGCAATTAATCAACTGGAATACATTTCGTCAATAGCATTATTCACTGTAACAATTTCGCTTAAATAACATTTTTTGAATTATTTTGGTGTAAACATAGCCTTATATGTTACGAAAATGTTTATTTCCTAGCGGTTATAACCACAGAAACATTACTGGATAGATTTTTATAAGGACGTTAATTATTTGTATATTTGTGATTAAGTGCTGAATTACTGAGCGGAAATAGTGGGCAATACAAAAAACTGCAACATAAAACGCTAAATAGAATTCACATGAAACTATTTGTTAGCTGATTGTTTTGCATGTTTTTTATACTAAAAAGAATTATTGGCGGATTTATATATCCTCTTACCATTTTCAGGGAATCGCGGGGGAAAATACCAATCACATTATGAAGGCTGGTTTTGATAGCTAGACTTGTTTTGTTCTGAGCGCTTAGCTTAAAAGCAATGAAAAGCTTATTAATACGTAATGTGCATTAAATGATGCGTAATTGCGTAATAGTGGTAACTAAAAGGCGTTGGAAAAATGAGGGAGCTAGAAACGAAAAAACCCACCTCAATGAGGTGGGTTTTAGAATTTGGTCGGCGAGAGAGGATTCGAACCTCCGACCCACTGGTCCCAAACCAGTTGCGCTACCAAGCTGCGCTACTCGCCGAAAACGGTGTGAATAATACTGCCAAGAATGGGGATCGTCAACCCTATTTTTCGCTAAAACCGTTCGTATGCTGATAAAACCATCAAAATGGTATGGTTTCTTATTTTTACGTCTATTTTTGGATAAAAAATAAGCGCTAAAAATATTTTAGCGCTTATTTATTCCAATCACTGGGAAGGTCATATTTATGCAATTATTTTCTAAACAGAAAATAACTGATTAAAAATCAACCTATTGAAGCAGTGAAATATCTGCAACTTTTAAGAATAACTCGCGAAGCTGGCTTAACAGTGTTAAACGGTTATTCCGCACAGCAGGATCTTCATCCATCACCATGACATTAGCAAAGAATTCATCAACGACGTCACGTAAAGAGGCTAACTCTACGAGTGCTTCTTGGTAGTTACGTTCAGCAAACATTGGCGCAAGCTTGTCTTGCAGTACCACAACGTGAGTGGCTAATTTCACTTCTTCTGGCGTTTTCAGTACAGACGCTAACACGCTATCAGCGAGTTTCTCTTCTGACTTACTCAGAATGTTAGAAACACGTTTGTTGGCAGCTGCCAGCGCTTGTGCTTCTTCTAAAGAACGGAAGTGAGTTACTGCTTTAACGCGCGCATCGAAGTCAGCTGGCTGAGTTGGGCGACGTGCTAATACGGCTTGGATAGTGTCGATGCTGTAGCCCAGTTCTTGGTACCAAGAACGGAAGCGACCTAGCATGAACTCAACCACATCTTCCACGACATTTTTGTTAGTCAGTTTATCGCCATATAGACGTACCGCCTCTTGGGTCATTTCCACAAGATCAAGCTGATAGCCTTTTTCAACGATAATACGTAACACACCTAATGCCGCACGGCGCAGAGCGAATGGGTCTTTATCCCCTTTCGGATGCTGACCGATACCGAAAATACCTGCGAGAGTATCCATTTTTTCAGCTAACGCTAATGCCGCAGAAACATCAGTAGATGGCAATTCATCACCCGCAAAACGCGGTTGATACTGTTCTTTTAGTGCAAGTGCAACATCTTCTGACTCACCGTCATGGCGAGCATAGTGCATCCCCATAACACCTTGAGTGTCTGTGAATTCAAAGACCATGTTGGTCATCAAGTCACATTTAGCCAGTAAGCCTGCACGGGTTGCGTGATTTACATCCGCACCAATCTTGCTCGCAATCCAACCTGCTAACGCTTCTAAGCGATCAGTTTTATCACGCAGAGTACCTAGCTGTTGCTGGAACAGAACAGTTTCTAAACGTGGTAAGTTATCTTCTAAGCGCTGCTTACGGTCAGTTTTGAAGAAGAATTCCGCATCTGCTAAACGCGGGCGAACGACTTTTTCGTTACCGGAGATAATTTGCTGAGGATCTGAAGACTCAATATTTGCCACAAAGATAAAGTTCGGCATTAACTTGCCAGCATTATCATAAACAGGGAAATATTTTTGGTCGCCTTTCATGGTGTATACCAGTGCTTCAGCAGGAACTTCTAAGAATTTCTCTTCGAATTTTGCTGTTAATACTACTGGCCATTCAACCAAAGAAGCCACTTCTTCAACTAAGCTGTCGGTTAAATCTGCTTTACCGCCCAACGCTTGAGCAGCTTTTTCTGCATCGGCAATAATTGTCGCTTTACGCTCAGCATAATCTGCAATGACTTTACCGCGAGTACGTAAAATTTCTGGATATTGTTCCGCGTTATCAATTGTGAATTCAGCTTCACCCATAAAACGGTGACCACGGATAATACGGTCGCTCTTAATACCAAGAATTTCACCCTTAACAACATCGCTACCCAGCAGTAATGTCACAGTATGTACTGGACGTACAAACTGAGTTTCTTTATCTGCCCAGCGCATTAATTTAGGGATCGGTAATTTCGCTAGTGAACGGCTAACCATATCAATCAATAATTCGCTGACTGGCTGCCCTTTCATTTGTGCGCGATACAGTAACCATTCGCCTTTATCTGTGGTTAAGCGTTCTGCTTGATCAACGGTGATCCCACAGCCACGCGCCCAACCTTCGGCTGCTTTTGTGGGTTTACCTTCAGCATCAAATGCTTGGGAAATTGCAGGGCCACGTTTTTCAACTTCGCGATCTGGCTGAGCCCCGGATAAGTTTTCCACTTTCAGCGCTAAACGACGAGGTGCAGCAAACCAGTTCACTGCTCCATGAGCGATATCTGCACCATCCAATTCCGCAGTAAAGTTAGCGGCGAATGATTCTGCAAGAGAACGAAGAGCCTTCGGCGGTAACTCTTCTGTACCGATTTCCACTAGGAAAGTCTGTTGAGTCATGACAGCCTCTTAGTTCTTATGACACATAGGGAAACCCAGCGCTTCACGAGAAGCATAATAAGCTTCTGCCACCCCTTTAGTCAGGGTACGGATGCGTAAAATATAGCGCTGGCGTTCTGTGACTGAAATTGCCTTACGGGCATCCAGTAAGTTAAAGGTATGAGCAGCTTTTAAAATACGCTCATAAGCCGGAAGTGGCAGAGGCGTTTCTAAAGCAAGCAGATATTGAGCTTCTTTTTCATACTCTTCAAAGCATTTGAATAAGAATTCAACATTGGCATGTTCAAAGTTATACGTGGATTGCTCAACTTCGTTTTGGTGATAAATATCGCCATACGTGGTTTTACCCAGTGGGCCATCGCACCAAACCAGATCGTACACGCTATCAACGCCTTGAATATACATAGCAAGACGCTCAAGACCATAAGTGATTTCACCGGTTACAGGTTTACACTCCAGACCACCCACTTGCTGGAAGTAAGTAAACTGAGTCACTTCCATGCCATTTAACCAAACTTCCCAACCCAGACCCCAAGCACCCAGTGTTGGGTTTTCCCAGTTATCTTCAACGAAGCGGATATCATGGACAGTTGGGTCAATACCAAGTTCTTTTAATGAACCTAAGTACAACTCTTGGATATTGTCAGGCGAAGGCTTAATGATCACCTGAAATTGGTAATAGTGCTGTAGACGGTTCGGGTTTTCACCATAGCGACCATCAGTTGGTCGGCGAGATGGCTGAACATAAGCTGCTGCGATAGGCTCTGGACCTAAAGCGCGCAAACACGTCATTGGGTGTGAAGTACCTGCGCCGACTTCCATGTCCAGTGGTTGAACAATGGTACAGCCTTGGCGCGCCCAGTAATCCTGTAATGTCAGGATAAGACCTTGAAAGGTTTTGGTATCAAACTTTTGCATGTTAGATCCGCACGCGATACGTGAAATTTAAGAAAGTGACCAGTATACCCTTTGACCGCCAGATATACAGCAATGAATACGTCTGTAACCATTCTAAAAAGAAAAAAAATTAATTTCACCCCTTTAAAACTGTGTTTTTATACAGTATAAAGATTCTATTCTTGCTCACAAGCTGAACATAATTAGAAAAAGGATGAAAATGGAAACCTCACTCACTCGCTGTCATTGGGTCAACCAAGATCCCGAATATATTGCCTATCACGATAATGAATGGGGAAAACCCACCAAGGATAATCAAGAATTATTCGAAATGATCTGCCTCGAAGGCCAGCAAGCAGGGCTCTCTTGGTACACTATTTTGAAAAAGCGCCAAGGGTACCGAGACCTATTCCATCAATTTGATCCTGAAAAGATTGCCTTGATGGATGAAAAAGATGTAGAGCGGCTTATGCAAGACTCAAGAATTATTCGTAACAGATTAAAAATCAACGCGATTATTGCTAACGCCAAAGCTTATTTAGCGATGAAAAACGAAGGAATAGATTTTTCTACTTTCATTTGGGACTTTGTGGACCACCAATCTATTGTGAATAAATGGACGGAATCTGCCCAAGTTCCTGCGGAAACAGAACTTTCTAAAAACTTGTCTAACGCACTGAAAAAACATGGCTTCAAATTTGTAGGTTCTGTTACTTGCTACGCCTTTATGCAAGCCACTGGGATGGTCAATGACCACCTTGTAAATTGTTGCCAGTATCGATAAATCAAAATTTATCGATGGAACCTGAATATATAACAACACAAATAAACTAAGCTTGGTCAATAAGATAACCCAAAAAACTAATTTATTACCTATGTTTGACATTTTATATGAAAAAGAACTGTAATTAAGCTATTGAACTCTAGGTGGGGGCGCGGTATGTTGGAAATTCCATTAACAACCTAATAAACAAATGTGAATAAATACAATGAATTTCTCTAAATTTGGTAATAAATTTGCTAAGAATTCAGGCATTTCAGAATTAATGAAAGACTTGAATGAAGGTCTCAGAACCCCCGGCGCTATTATGCTTGGTGGTGGGAACCCTGCTCATATTCCTGAGATGGATAAATATTTCCAAGATCTCCTCGCTGAAATGTGTGCCAATGGGCAATTGACCGATACCTTGTGTAACTATGATGGTCCTCAAGGCAAAGATGCCATGTTGAAAGCGCTAGCAGCAACTCTAAAAGCGAAACTAGGCTGGGATATCAGCGTGAAAAATATTGCGCTAACAAACGGCAGCCAAAGTGCGTTTTTCTATCTATTTAACCTACTTGCTGGTCGCTTTGAAGATGGTATCTCTCGTAAAGTGCTTTTCCCAATTGCCCCTGAATATGTGGGTTATGCAGACTCTGGACTTGATGATGATCTTTTTGTGGCAAATAAGCCGCAAATTGAATTTTTGCCTGATGGTCAGTTTAAATATCACGTTGATTTCAACACCCTTGAAATTACTGAAGATATTGGTGTAATTTGCGTATCTCGCCCAACGAATCCAACAGGAAACGTGATCACCGATGAGGAAGTGCTGCATCTTGACCAATTAGCTAAGAAACATAATATTCCATTATTGATTGATAATGCGTATGGTGTTCCCTTCCCCGGCATTATATTTAGCGAAGCCACACCATTTTGGAATGACAATGTCATCCTGTGTATGAGCTTATCAAAACTCGGTCTACCGGGAACTCGCTGCGGTATTATTATTGGTAATGAAGAGTTGATTGGTGCCATCAGTAATATGAATGGCATTATTAGTCTTGCTCCGGGTGGTATCGGTCCAAGCATCGCACTTGAAATGCTACAGCGTGACGATTTATTTGAATTATCTCAAAATGTTATAGGACCATTCTATAAACAGCGCGTTGAAGAAGTCATTAAGATCATTCGCCGCTATATCCCTGAAGATAAATGCCTTATTCATAAACCTGAGGGCGCCATTTTCTTGTGGTTGTGGTTTAAAGACCTGCCAATTAGCTGTTTAGAACTTTATCGCCGCTTAAAAGCACGTGGTGTATTGATGGTTCCGGGACATTACTTTTTCCCAGGACTTGAAGAAGATTGGCAACATGCCCATGAATGTATGCGTATGAACTATGTTCCTGAGCCGGAAAAGATTGAGCAAGGGATTCAAATCCTTGCTCAAGAATTAGAAAAAGCCTATCAAGAATCTGAACGCTAAATCTAGCTGTAGGGTTAAAAAAAGCCCTTTCCATTGAGGAAAGGGCCAAAATTAGCGAGAACTCCATAATTGAAATCGAATATATTTGTACACGACAAATCTTATTCGCGGTTATTAAACCACTTTTTCAATATCAGTTATGGCTAGAACAAAGACCAATTACGCCCTTATATAGACGGATACTTTTTCTCCATATCTTATTCCTTCCTTTATTCACAATCATAATGCCCAAAATAAGATAGCTAATAACTGCGGCGAGATAATGCGTAAAAACATCGCTAAAGGATATACCGTGGCATAAGAAAGTGCCGGTGCTCCGCTGGTTGGATGGATATTATTTGCAAAAGCTAATGCTGGTGGATCTGTCATAGAGCCTGCCAATACACCACATAGGCTTAAATAATTCATTTTTCCGAAAATGCGTGCAACTAAGCCGGTGATAAACAGAGGAATAAAGGTAATTAATAGCCCATAGCCAATCCATGTGAGCCCATCACCTTGAATAAGAGTTTCAATAAAACTCCCTCCCGAATTCAGCCCGACAACTGCCAAGAACATCACAATTCCAAGCTCTCTCAACGCTAAGTTGGCACTTGGTGGCATAAACCAATACAGTCGTCCAATGGTACCTATTCGTCCAAGGATCAAGGCAACAACTAATGGTCCGCCCGCTAAACCTAGCTTCAATGCAGCAGGAAAGCCCGGTACAAATATCGGTAACGAGCCTAAAACAACCCCCAAACCTATTCCAATAAATACAGGCAGCATCTGGACTTGCTGTAATTTTTGTTTCGCGTTTCCAAGTATTGCTGTGACCGCTTCAATTGATTCAGGACGCCCAACAATATTGAGGATATCACCAAATTGCAGTACAGAATTGTTGTTTGCCATCAGGTCAATCCCAGTCCGGTTCAAACGAGTTACCACCACATCATACTTCTGCTTGAGATTCAGTTCTTTTAAACGTTTACTTAGTACAGCGTCATTAGTCACGACCACTCGGACAGAGTGCAATACAGAACTTGAAGTTGATAATGAAGCTTCAACCTCCTCACCAAGGATTAGGCGAACTTTATTTAAGTCTTCTCTTTGCCCAACAACATGCAGTAGATCTCCAAGATGTATTTCTGTCGTGGGCTGAGGCACCACCAGCATTTCCCCGCGTTTTAGCCGCGAGCAAACAATGTCTTCACTGCCAAGCATGGGAATATCTTGCATCATCAAGCCATCAAGATTGGTATTGCGCACCGCGATGTTCATCGTTTGCAGTGAGTCACGATGCTGAACGTTCGCACTATTAAACTCCGCGGCTTCTTTATCTACCGAGATACGAAAGATAATACGAACGAGCCACATCACCAGCAAAATACCGCAAATTCCCATTGGGTAAGCCATCGCATACCCCATTCCCATTTGTCCGACCAAACTCGGATCAGACCCTAAATCAGATAGAATTTGCTGCCCAGCCCCTAACGATGGTGTATTCGTGACTGCGCCCGAGAAAATGCCCAAAATAATTGGTAGAGGAATGTCTGCTATTTTATAGATAATAGCGGTAACGACAGCCCCTAAAATAACCACCATCAAGGCAAATCCATTGAGTTTTAAACCAGAAACACGCAAAGAAGAGAAAAAACCGGGTCCAACTTGTATCCCGATGGTATAAACGAAGAGAATCAAACCAAATTCTTGAATAAAATGCAGCATGTCATTATTGAGAGACAAGCCATAACTTCGCGCAAAATGCCCAACAATAATTCCACCAAAAAGAACCCCGCCAATCCCTAAGCCCACGTTGCGGATTTTCCAATTACCTATCCATAAGCCTAGTGCGGCAGCTAATGCTAATAAACTGACTGTAAGCGCTAATTCACTCATAGACCGCTATCCTTTTGACGACAATGAACCAAAATACGGGACATACGGAGTTATTACATTTGCAACTGAATCGATTGTGCCAAATAAACACAGAGGAAGTTGTGTGATAGAGCACAGTTCACAGCAATTCAATTATGCATTTTCATACTTTAGTTAAAAACAATTTAATTGCTAATTATTAACATCACCGACATAAAATAATACAAAAAAGAGCTATTATTCTGAGGGTATCTTAAATAATAATAGAGTTGCTCGATTGTGAATTTTTAGTTTTTAGTTATTATGATCTCTGATTAGGCAAAATTCATTTAAATGCAGGTCAACATATATATGCCAAGCTTGATTTTTTTTAGGTCGTTAGCATTTTCCACCTTATTAACTCTTACATTAAGTGGGTGCTCCAGTATTATGACTCATGCTGGCCCTACTGATAGCTATTATCCTGGGACAAAAAATAGCGTTGATATGCTGCAGCATGAAGATACCGGCTGGGTAGTTAAGCCGTTGCTGGTTATTGATTTACCATTTACTGCACTCATGGATACATTATTAATTCCGATGGATTATATGCATTCAAACGGCTCACAAGAGGCAGATTCACCAAAAAAACGTGTAGAACAACTTGATAAACAGCGACTTGATAAACAACAGCCAAAGAACCCTCAATAATTTTCCTATATAAAAGTAGCTTATTGATGCTCTAATCAAGAATATAATACTTAAAATATAATTAATATTATTAACTTAATTTAGGTTAATAAATCCTTTATCTTACTGACCAAATTTCCATCTTTTTTAATCTATTCTATTAACCCACCGCTTATTAATTTTAAATCAATATACATGAATCAAATATTGAGCATTTAATTTAATGATTACTTAAGCCCTCTTTTTTTGAAGAATAAAAAGATGAATACCCACCTTTTTATTCTTCATGAGTGTTATTCCAGATAAACTTTAATTAGACAACCCTGTTTCAACAATATAAATCTGTCTAAACCCATTAATATCTCGCATAAATGCTACAAATTTATCATTTGGAGAAAAGACAACAGCATCTGCGACAGGGGCTATTTCTGTTCTCTGAGTTAACCGTTCTAAATCTCCAGTCGCCACATGGCAACGTACAACGCTATTGTCATACACAAAGCAGAGATACTCACCAGTTTTATTCCAACTAAATGCAGACTGAATTGAAAACTTGCCAAATGTCACCTGAGTGAGTACTCCTGTTGCCGTTGCCACCAACCATAATTGCACAATGCCATGATCATCATGCATCAAACAGGCGATTAATTCGCCATTTGGTGAAGTACGCAACCAGTGTCTTGGCTGTTTCGCTAGCCCTGGAAACTTCCGATGATGTGTATACGTTAAACGCCTTTGTTTCACACCCTTAGGCGGCGCTGGCATGGTTTTTTCGGTACCTTGCAGAGGTTCATCGCCTTGGATTTTGAATTCATTTGGATCTTCAGGTAAATCAACTAAGTAAACTTCAGGGACCACGTCACCATTTTGATGATGCGTATCTCCAATAAACGCTAATGCACGTCGTTGCCACTGGCCTTGTTGATTCATATAACCACGTTGACCAACCCACCCCTCTTCATAGGCTCGGCTAATCTCGTCGCTATTCGGAGTTGGCATCAAAGTTGTCTTCGTCACAACACTACAGAAAAAATCGCCGCTATATTCTCTTTCATGACCAATAGGTTCAATGGTCACTGCGCCTGCAGGTACGGCAACAGCCACATTGCGTTGGTCTAATTGAAGATCGATCTCATGCAAAACATGGTCATTATAGGTAAAGCTCAACCACTTCCCATCAGGGCTAAAAACATGAACATGTGTTCCACCTCTGAGCGCACCCGCCATATAAGGTGGCGTAATGCACATTGCATCAATCGGATGCGCAATACCGAGTTGGCAGTCATCAACGTAAACACCTCGGCGATGATGGAAATCATACTGCCAAGACTCATCGGGATATTCTGGACCCTGAATAAAAGCATAACGAGGCGGATTTTCAGCGCTTACAGTGACTACGCCAACATGGGCACCATACAATCCTCGATAAATTTCTACTTTTTGATGGGTAATAACATGAATTTTTTCTATGGTTTGCCCGGTAAATGAACTGCCAATTGGTCGAACATCATAAGCTAACCACTGGCTATCTGGTGTCCAAACATTAATATTTGTAAGCTGATGACTTCGCGAATCATCAGTAATACACATTTCTTTATAAGGCATTTTATTGCTCAATCTGTTATCCTTTGACATCATTTAACATAGGCTATCGGATTACTTTAACTAATCAATTCTTTAAGAGAATAAAAAATCTCAGTCGAGAAGTTTCACAAGTAATATTACCCTTAGACAATCACTATAGTATTGAATAAAACCATCATGTTATTAAGTGTTCTCTATATTATTGGTATTACTGCCGAAGCCATGACAGGCGCTTTAGCTGCTGGACGCCGTAAAATGGATGTCTTTGGCGTCATTATTATTGCTTCTGCAACCGCCATCGGCGGTGGCTCTGTCCGTGATATTCTACTCGGTCACTACCCTCTAGGTTGGGTTGCCCACCCCGAATACATCATGACCGTGGCAGGTGCTGCCATTGTCACCATCTGGATAGCACCGATGATGAAACACCTTCGCCGGCTCTTCTTAATACTTGATGCGATTGGCTTAATCGTCTTCTCTATTCTTGGTGCCCAAATAGCCCTCGATATGAATTATAGCCCTATTATTGCCGCCATTGCTGCTGTAGTTACCGGTGTATTTGGCGGTGTACTTCGTGACATGCTGTGTAACACCATCCCTCTGGTTTTCCAAAAAGAAGTCTACGCGGGCGTCTCTTTTGCTGCCGCATGGTTATATATCGGCTTGCTGTATACACCACTCCCTAAAGATATCGTGGTTATTATCACGTTGGTCGCAGGTTTAAGTGCCAGGCTGCTTGCCATCCGCTACCGTTTGGGATTACCTATTTTTAATTACGAAAGCCAAGATTAACCAAAACTGATTTTCCTATCAGCCATTCGTTTAACCGCTAATGGCTGAGATCTAGCTTCTGCAAAGTATACAGTTCCTGCAAAGTGTATAGCGCCTTCTGAATTTCAGGCTCTGCCAACCAGTACTTTAATGCCTGCTTCCGCTTTTCAGATAAACCTAGCGACTCCACAGTCTCTTGTTCACTCAATTCTTCTATCGTGGATATCTTGTTTAGATGTTTAATTTCTAAAGGAATTCCGAACCCTTTCAACCAATTTGTTATTGGCTGCATAGATGTCTTTTGTAACTGGCTAAGCGCATTTGCCGTTTTCTTATTCTTAGGTAATGAATCTTGCCAATGAGGAGAAAGCCAACCAAGCAACGTTGAGAGTCCATATTGCTCTACCCATATCTTCCATGTCTTTTCGCCCACCCCGCGAATCTTTAATTGTTTACCTAGCCAAGCTAGGCGAGCAACAAATTGGGGAGCACAATCTGGTGTGTATGCTAAACAGCTCAATGAATGAAAGTTTTCGAGAGAGGATGTGTTCGGATGCAACCTAGGCTCTCGCCGCCAAATGACTTTTTCCATAAATGGCGTCCCATGTCCTGATAACGTTAACTGGATTTTATCCCCAACTAACACATCTTTTTGTTTCCAGGAATTGAGCGAACCAATGCGGATTTTACTCACTTTTTTATCATCGATTGTGACGGGTTCAATGTTAGCAATCACATTCACAGCCCCTGATCTCCCTACCCGAAAAGTTAAATTAATAACCTCTGAGACCACACTTTTTAGCGGGTATTTCCATGCTACACTCCAACTGTTTTGGTTTGCTCGCCAAGCCGATGACGGCGGTGGTGGAAAGCTTTTCAAAACGATACCATCGGTTGCAAATGGCATCGGCGCTGAATAATAATGGTCACGCCACTTGGCTGCTGATTGATAGTCAGAGATTGGATGGCTATATTGTTGTACCCAATCAAATCCTAGCCTCTTTAATTCACTCAATTGACGATTCATAGCGACAGAGTTATCAGACCATGCCCAAATAAAAATGCTGATATCATCCGTGACTTGTGTAGGTAGCTCCTTGCGCATCAGCCAACCCGCAATTTTACTCCGTGCATTTTTTCCACCATCCACATTTTGTACATGTCCATTGAGTCTCCAAAATAATTCACCCTGTAAAACAAGAGGTTGCTTCGCTGAAATAGTTTTGGGGATAGCTTGAATAAAGTCGGCTTTATCTCGCCAATTAAGCCCTTCATTCCCATTGCCCCGGCTAATCATTGACACTAAACGTCCATTTTCATAGTGCAGCGTCACCGCAACACCATCGACTTTAGGTTGCAACCAAACTTCATTACGAGCCTTTATCCATGCTGCTATTTCTTCTGATTTTAATTTTTTCAATCCCGTATGGGGTATGGGATGCTTTATTAATCGTTCAGTTTTAGACTGTAACGGTTGTACTAGAGTGTCAGGTAAATTTTGACAGCGCTGCCCCTGCTGCCACTTCGCCAAAAGTTGGTCATAAACCTCGTCACTCACACCGCTCACACCGCCAATCTGATATTGCCTGTCCCACTCTTGTAGCTGCTCTCCCAGCCGCCGCTGCTCCATTCTTGTTAATTCATTATCTAATGAGCGGCATGCTTTTGGAGAATCTACGGTTTCCGCACCATAGCCTATTGAAATAACAGATTGAAGTAATAGGCAGAACCAACCAAATTTCCAGAGTTTCCTGACTGAAAAATAATGCATAATGTCCCTATTATATTTAAGTTTAAACCATGTTCCGAACCGCTATGTGTTGCATTGCATTCTGAGTCAATAAATCAAGGGTAGCAGCAGGCAATGCCGTTAATTGCATAGCGCTTCGCAAAACAGATGGTATTTTCATTAAGTTAAATTTATTTTCTGGAAGGCGTTCACAATTTTCCAATAACCAAAACTTTTTTACTCTTATTTCATGGTTAATTGATATCGCTGCATGTTGTCTTAAGTACGTGTATACTATGTAGGGTTTATCACTATCTTTTATGTCTAACCCACAAATATTCAAGAAATCATCATGATACAAGGCACGTTATATATTCTCTCTGCTCCTAGTGGCGCAGGTAAGTCCAGTCTTATCCAAGCATTACTGAAGACACAACCGTTGTATGACACTCAAGTTTCTGTTTCTCATACAACTCGAGCTGCACGCCCAGGCGAAATTCATGGCGAGCATTACTTCTTTGTTTCTGAAGCTGAATTTCTTCAGATGGTTGAGAACAATGACTTTTTAGAGCATGCCTGTGTTTTCGGTAACTACTACGGCACCTCAAAACCCATTATTGAGGAAGTCTTAAATAGTGGCGTGGATGTGTTTCTCGATATTGACTGGCAAGGTGCTCAGCAAATTCGCGCGAAAATGCCAGAGGCACGTAGTATTTTTATTCTACCGCCATCAAAAGATGAGTTATATCGCCGTCTGCGTGGTCGTGGTCAAGATAGTGATGAAGTCATTGAAAAGCGCATGTCACAAGCAGTTGGCGAAATTGAGCATTACAATGAATACGATTACGTCATTGTAAACGACGATTTCAACACCGCACTGAGCGATTTACAATCTATCATGCGTGCTGAGCGCTTGAGATTAGGTCGCCAAGTCCAGCGACATGATGCTTTAATCAGCAAATTACTAGCAGACTGAGAATAGTTTCAGTATCATATCAGGTCATTTTTTTATTTCTTTGGAGTAGCACACTTATGGCACGCGTAACTGTTCAAGACGCAGTAGAAAAAATTGGTAACCGTTTTGACCTCGTACTGGTCGCAGCACGTAGAGCTCGTCAGTTACAAACTGGTGGTAAAGATCCTTTAGTTCCAGAAGAAAACGATAAGCACACTGTTATCGCGCTACGTGAAGTAGAAGAAGGTTTAATTAACGGTCACATTTTGGATGTGCGTGAACGCCAAGAACAGCAAGAGCAAGAAGCCGCTGAAATGCAGGCAGTTTCTGCGATCGCTGAAGGTCGTCGCTAATTACTAAGGTGGGTCTGCCTTGTATCTGTTTGAAAGCCTAAATCTAATAATTCAGCAATATCTCCCAAAAGAGCAAGTTGAATTACTGAAAAAAGCCTATGTTGTCGCACGGGATGCTCATGAAGGGCAGACCCGTTCCAGTGGTGAGCCTTATATTACTCACCCTGTTGCTGTTGCTTGTATTCTGGCTGAAATGCGTTTGGATCATGAAACACTGATGGCTGCGCTACTTCATGATGTGATTGAAGATACTCCAGCGACATTTCAAGACATAGAGCAGCTGTTTGGAACTACCGTCGCCGGCTTAGTCGAAGGGGTTTCCAAACTGGATAAGCTGAATTTCCGCGACAAGAAAGAAGCTCAAGCAGAAAACTTCCGTAAAATGATCATGGCAATGGTGAAAGATATCCGTGTCATTTTGATCAAACTGGCAGACCGTACTCACAATATGCGCACGCTTGGGTCATTACGACCCGATAAGCGTCGCCGCATAGCGCGTGAAACACTGGAAATTTACAGTCCTCTCGCGCATCGCTTAGGTATCCACCATATTAAAACCGAACTCGAAGAGTTAGGTTTCGAAGCGCTGTATCCAAACCGTTATCGTGTTATCAAGGAAGTGGTGAAATCCGCTCGTGGTAACCGTAAAGAAATGATCCAAAAAATCCTTTCTGAAATTGACGGTCGATTAACGGAAGCAGGTGTACCCTGTACAGTCAGTGGTCGCGAAAAACATCTGTATTCTATCTATCGGAAAATGCATCAAAAAGAGCAGCGATTCCATTCCATTATGGATATCTATGCTTTTAGGGTCATCGTTGAAGACGTTGATACCTGCTACCGTGTTTTAGGGCAAATGCACAGTCTTTATAAACCTCGTCCGGGGCGAATCAAAGACTATATTGCTATTCCTAAAGCTAACGGATACCAATCCCTCCACACCTCATTAATTGGACCTCATGGGGTACCTGTCGAAGTACAAATTCGTACTGAAGATATGGACCAAATGGCCGAAATGGGTGTTGCTGCTCACTGGGCATATAAAGAACAAGGCGAATTGGGAACCACTGCGCAGGTGAAAGCCCAGCGTTGGATGCAAAGCTTGCTCGAACTCCAACAGAGTGCGGGAAGCTCATTTGAATTTATTGAAAGCGTAAAATCAGACCTCTTTCCTGATGAAATTTACGTTTTCACCCCCGAAGGTCGTATTGTCGAATTACCGACAGGCGCAACACCGGTGGACTTCGCGTATGCCGTGCATACTGACATTGGGCATGCTTGTGTGGGTGCACGAGTTGATCGCCAACCTTACCCACTCTCCCAGTCACTTTCTAGCGGTCAAACGGTAGAAATTATTACGGCTCCAGGCGCTCGACCAAATGCGGCATGGTTGAACTTTGTGGTAAGTTCAAAAGCACGTGCAAAAATCCGTCAGTTACTGAAGAATTTAAAACGCGAAGACTCCGTTAATTTAGGTCGTCGCCTACTCAATCATGCGCTAGGTACAGGCACCAAAATCACGGATATACCTCGTGAAAGTATTGATGCCGAATTAGCTCGCATGAAGCTCCACTCTATTGACGATTTACTTGCCGAAATTGGTTTAGGTAATGCCATGAGTGTTGTAGTAGCTCGTAACTTGCAAAGTAACCCTCAGAGTGCTCAGTCAAGTGCCGTTGAAGAACCAGTGATTACGGAAAACCGTAATAAGCTGTCCATCAAAGGGGCTGATGGAGTCTTAATTACCTTTGCTAAATGCTGCCGTCCTATCCCGGGCGACCCAATTATTGCGCATATTAGCCCAGGTAAAGGATTGGTTATTCACCATGAATCTTGCCGTAATATCCGTGGTTATCAGAAAGAACCGGATAAATTTATGGCTGTTGAGTGGGATACCGAGACAGACACAGATTTTATCGCTGAAATTAAAGTTGATATGATAAACCATCAAGGTGCCCTTGCTAACTTGACCGCCGCTATCAATGATGCGAACTCAAGTATTCAAAGCATGAACACTGAAGAGAAAGATGGTCGTGTTTACTGCGCCTTTATTCGCTTGTCGATTAAAAACCGTATTCAATTGGCTAACGTGATGCGTAAAATTCGTATCATGCCAGATGTTCTACGCGTCAGCCGTAACCGTAATTAGTCGATATCATTAAAAATACGAACTCTCACTATGAATGAACGCCGCTATCGCCGCATTTGCCAAATGATGGCGATGCGGCAGCCCGACCTAACACTTTGTCTTGAAGAAATTCATAAGCCTCATAATGTTTCTGCAATTGTGCGCAGTGCTGATGCAATCGGGATCCATAAAATTCATGCCATTTGGCCAGACCAACAGGTTAAACTCTCCGTCTCCTCTGCAGCGGGAAGTAATAGTTGGGTAAAAGTCATCTCGCACCAATCCACCGAAAGCGCCATTACTCAGATAAAATCCCAAGGTATGCAGATTTTAGTCACGAATCTGTCAGATACGGCTGTCGATTTTCGAGAAATTGATTATACCCGCCCAACCTGTATTATGGTGGGACAAGAGAAAACGGGTATCTCGGATAAGGCATTAGCCCTTGCAGATCAACATATTATCATCCCAATGATTGGTATGGTGCAGTCACTCAATGTATCTGTCGCCTCTGCACTTATTTTGTATGAAGCCCAACGTCAGCGCCAACTCGCAGGCATGTATGACCGAGAAAATAGTCTATTATCTGAGCAAGAACAACAAGAGTGGCTATTTGAAGGCGGCTATCCTGTATTGGCTGAAGTGGCTAAACGCAAAGGGCTTCCTCGCCCATTTATCAATCAGCAAGGTCAGATAGAGGCTGATGATGCTTGGTGGGCACAAATGCAGCTTTCTGAAAAAATGAAGAGAAAACAACTCAGTTAAGGAATCGACATGAACCGTGGTCTGCTTAATACCATTTCACTGACTTCACTTCATGGCATTGGTGCCAGCCAGTCAGAAAAAATGAGTAAAATCGGGTTGAACACAGTTCAGGACTTGCTTCTGCATTTTCCACTGCGTTATGAAGATCATACGCGTCTTTATCAGATTAAAGACTTGATACCCGGCACAACGGCCACTATCACTGGTCACGTTCTACAAACCAAAGTCGTTTTTGGACGTAAAAGAATGATGACCTGCCTGATCAGCGATGGTACAGGCAACCTAACGCTGCGTTTTTTCAACTTCTCTGCTGCAATGAAAAACAGTTTAGCCGAAGGTCGCCAAGTGACTGCCTACGGAGAAGTGCGTCGTGGTAATACAGGACCTGAAATTATTCACCCTGAATATAAAGTCTCTCAAGAAACGGATAATATCGCCCTTCAAGAGAACCTAACTCCGGTTTATCCGACAACCGAAGGTGTCCGCCAAGCCACACTGCGTAAAGTGATGGAGCAAGCGCTCACCATGTTAGAAAGTGGCAATATTCAAGAGTTACTGCCCGAAGAGTTCAGCCGTAGCCTAATTAGCCTCCCCGATGCCATCCGACTGTTACACACTCCACCACCGGATGTTTCGTTAGAAGAGTTGGAAAAAGGGCATCACCCAGCCCAAAAGCGTTTGATCCTCGAAGAGTTACTGGCTCACCATTTAAGTATGCTTGCCATTCGGGCTGGCAATGAACGGCTCTATGCTGAACCATTGGTTTCATCTGGAAAGTTTAAAACGCCTTTACTGGCAAATTTGCCGTTCTCACCAACTAACGCGCAAAAACGCGTCGTAGCAGAAATCGAAACTGATTTACGAAAAAATGCCCCAATGATGCGTTTGATCCAAGGTGATGTCGGTTCCGGTAAAACACTTGTGGCTGCATTAGCCGCACTGTGTGCCATTGAAAATGGTAAACAAGTTGCCTTAATGGCACCGACTGAAATTCTTGCAGAGCAGCACGCAAATACCTTTAAGCAATGGTTTGAACCTCTAGGTATCAAAGTAGGCTGGTTAGCAGGTAAACAAAAAGGTAAAGCCCGCCAGCAACAACAAGATGCCATTGCGAGTGGTGAAGTCTCGATGGTAGTCGGTACCCATGCCATCTTCCAAGAGCAAGTGAGCTTTCACTCTTTAGGGTTAGTCATCATTGATGAACAACACCGCTTTGGCGTTCACCAGCGGCTCGCTTTGCGCGAGAAAGGTGAACAGCAAGGATTCCACCCACATCAATTAATCATGACCGCTACGCCAATCCCACGCACGCTGGCAATGACTGCTTACGCCGATCTCGATACCTCAGTGATTGACGAGCTTCCACCAGGAAGAACTCCGGTCACTACTGTGGCGATTCCAGACACCCGACGTAGTGATATTGTCGAGCGCGTTCGCCAAGCCTGTTTAGAGGAAGGACGGCAAGCTTATTGGGTGTGCACATTGATTGATGACTCAGAGGTACTTGAAGCGCAAGCTGCCCAAGTTACCAGCGAAGAACTCGCGTTGGCCCTACCTGAACTCAAAGTTGGACTAGTCCATGGTCGAATGAAACCCGCCGAAAAGCAAAGCATTATGGCGGCATTTAAGAATAACGAAATACAGTTACTTGTTGCTACCACCGTTATCGAAGTCGGGGTGGATGTTCCGAACGCAAGCCTGATGATTATTGATAACCCCGAACGGCTTGGATTAGCACAATTGCACCAACTACGGGGGCGGGTTGGTCGTGGCTCTGTCGCATCTCACTGTGTGCTACTTTATAAAACGCCACTCACTCATACCGCCAAGCAGCGCTTACAAGTTTTACGAGACAGTAATGATGGCTTTGTGATTGCCCAAAAAGACTTAGAAATTCGAGGCCCCGGAGAGCTGCTAGGTACCAGGCAGACAGGGAATGCGGACTTTAAAGTGGCAGACTTGCTACGAGATCAATATATGTTGCCAGAAGTGCAACGGTTGGCACGACATATTCAACAAAACTACCCTGAGCATGCTCAAAAGATTATTGAACGCTGGCTCCCTGAGCGCGAGCAATATAGCCACGCTTAAGCTTTTTCCTTCCTTAAAATGAAAATTGCCGTGAACACATCCATGTCCACGGCAATACCTGCTTTATTTATACATTTAGTTATATATGTTTGTATTTACTTCAATACTTGTTCTGTACTAGCCGCCAATCGTTGGGAAAACTGGCAACCATAAGTAGAACTTAATCACTAACGCATTCACAATATCGATAAAGAATGCCCCTACCATCGGCACGACTAAGAATGCTAGGTGAGATGGACCAAATTTATCGGTTACCGCTTGCATGTTAGCGATAGCGGTTGGTGTTGCCCCTAAACCGAAACCACAATGACCCGCCGCTAAAATAGCAGCATCATAGTTTTTACCCATCACACGGAAGGTAACAAAAATCGCATATCCTGCCATAACGCAAGCTTGAACGCCGAGAATGACTAACATTGGGATTGCTAAAGACGCCAGTTCCCACAGTTTTAAACTCATTAATGCCATGGCTAAGAATAAGGATAGACTGACGTTACCCATCACAGAAACCGCGCGGTCAAATACTCGATAAAAACCAAGTAAAGATAGGCTGTTACTTAAGATAACACCGACGAACAATACGCAAACAAATTTAGGCAGTGCAAATGCGGTGCCTGATAGTAGCCCTGCAATCCAGCTTCCTGCTAGCAAACAGATAGCGATCAACGCAATAGTTTCAATCAACACCATCGAGTTGATCATGCGGTTGGATTGTGGCTTTTCAAATGCGGTAGGAACATCTTTGTCCTCATCCGCGGTACCAGGTGTTGGGATATTGCGAATTAAGAAACGTGCAACAGGGCCACCAATAAGCCCTCCAAGTACTAAACCAAAGGTTGCACAAGCCATTGCAACTTCAGTTGCACTCTTGAAGCCATAATCTTCAGTAAAGATTTTACCCCAAGCGGCGCCTGTACCATGTCCACCGGATAAAGTGATTGAGCCGGCTAATAGCCCCATAAGAGGGTCTAAACCTAATAATTTCGCAAGTGCGATACCGACTGTGTTTTGAACTAGCAATAAACCGACAACGACAAAAATGAAAATTAACAATGCTTTACCGCCAGCTTTTAAGCTCGCTAAGTTAGCATTCAAACCAATGGTCGCAAAGAATGCGAGCATCATCGGTTCTTGCAGTGATAAGTCGAAGGAGAGGCTCCAATCAAATACTTGCTTAACCACTAACAGGGTAAAAGCGACTAATAATCCCCCTGCAACGGGTTCAGGGATAGTGTATTTTTCAAGAAATGAAACTGACTTTACCAGTTTACGTCCGAGTAATAGCACGAGTGTAGCAGCGACCAGAGTGCCGTAGACATCGAGATGATACATTTATGTACCTCGTCTGTTGTTAATATTATTTAAAACTAATTAGACGTTATTTTTTTCCTTAAAACGCCAAAAGCAGGTGCATGGATTAGAAAAAAAAATCGCGATAAATACAAGTTAAAACATATAAAAATGTGACGCTCTTAGTTTAATATCCACCTTAATTTTTTTGCGCAACCGATTGCTTTTTGAATTATTCTCTTTAAAATGCGCTTTTTGCTAGTGGAATTGGAATAATGAACGCAACGGCATCTGAAGAACAAAATGTTGAAAAAACAGTACAAAACCAAAGCGAACTGATCTATCGCCTTGAAGATAGGCCACCTTTACCTCAGGCGCTGTTTGCTGCTGGACAGCATCTATTAGCGATGTTTGTCGCGGTGATTACCCCCGCAATGCTTATCTGCCAAGCACTTGGGCTACCCGCTCATGACACCCAGCGAATCATCAGCATGTCATTGTTTGCTTCAGGAATCGCCTCTCTGATTCAGATCCGCGCGTGGGGTCCTGTCGGCTCAGGATTACTTTCCATTCAAGGCACCAGTTTCAACTTTGTTGCACCGTTGATTATGGGGGGAGTTGCACTCAAGCAAGGCGGAGCCGATATCCCTTCCATGATGGCGGCATTATTCGGCACATTAATGGTCGCAGCACTGACCGAAGTTATCTTATCGCGTTTCTTACATTTAGCTCGCCGAGTTATCACGCCGCTGGTTTCTGGTGTTGTGGTCATGATCATTGGTTTATCACTGATTCAAGTCGGTTTAACCTCAATTGGTGGGGGTTACAGTGCACTGAGCGATAACACATTCGGTTCCCCTGATAACCTCATTCTTGCAGGCATTGTGTTAGCCGTCATTATCCTGTTAACTCGCCAGAAGAACCCGTACTTACGCGTTGCATCATTAGTGATTGCAATGGCAGTAGGCTACCTTGCTGCTTGGTGGATGAATATGCTGCCAACTACGCAAGCCAGTGATGCCAATCAATCTCTGATTACGATCCCTGAACCTTTTTATTATGGTCTCTCTTTTGACTGGAATTTACTCATTCCACTAATTCTAATTTTTATGGTGACGTCGCTAGAAACCATTGGTGATATCACAGCAACGTCAGATGTCTCCGAGCAGCCAGTACACGGACCTCTCTATATGAAACGTATTAAAGGCGGTGTATTAGCCAATGGACTAAATTCTATGGTGTCAGCGGTGTTTAATACCTTTCCTAACTCCTGCTTTGGTCAGAATAATGGCGTTATCCAATTAACAGGTGTTGCTAGCCGCTATGTGGGTTACTTAGTGGCGTTGATGCTAGTGCTACTGGGTCTGTTCCCAGCAGTGGCAGGTTTTGTGCAACAAATTCCTGAACCTGTTCTAGGTGGTGCTACCATTGTGATGTTCGGCACAATTGCTGCGTCCGGTGTGCGTATCGTTTCTCGCGAGCCACTCAATCGCCGCGCAATTATGATCATTGCATTGTCTCTAGCCGTAGGAATGGGGGTTTCTCAGCAACCGTTAATCCTACAATTTGCGCCTGACTGGCTGAAAACCCTGTTTTCATCCGGTATTGCAGCAGGTGGTTTAACTGCGATTGTACTGAACTTGATTTTCCCTCACGAAAAATAATTCCCTATACCGCCGCAAGAGTTGAACACGCCGGCGGTTCTTCTGTATGCTATCCTTGAGTTGCCGATATATTAAACATATCGGCAATTTATATTTTTATCTGATTAATAAGGGAGCAGACAAACGTGAAAGGGTTACTGAGGTTTTTCGGCTATATTTTTCTGCTTCTTTTGATTGTATTTCTTGCCTGCTATATTGCCTTACAAACTCGATGGGGAGCAGGTTACGCCAGCCAACTTCTGAGCAAATTTACGCCTTATGACATTACCGTCGGCATTATGGGACATCAATTCTCCGATCCGGGTAAATTTATTTTCCAAGACATTAAGATTGAATCAAGCAACAAGCAGCTAGAATTAGATGCTCGGCAAATTGTGGTGGATGTCAATTGGCGGCATATTTTCAGTGGCGAAGCTATTCAACGCTTAACCATCACTCAAGGAGACTTATCTGCAAACTTTACCAAGAACACATCGCCGCTACCGCTTTCTGCAAAAGTCCTACAATTTGAAAATAGCCAGATTCAATTAACTCAAGACAAAAACACCGTTCAAGTCGCAGGATTTACAGGGGGTATAACCCCATGGAAACCAACAACTGAAAATCCATTTGGTTATGGTGATTTTCGCTTTACTACCAATCAATTAACCTTGAATTCTCTCCCTTTTAGAAATGTCGCGGTCACGGGGAAATTACAAGAAAAGGTAACAGATTTTAGCCAAATCAGCGGCTACCTCAATAATGGGGCGATCACGGGTAAAGGAAAATGGTTTGCTGACGGTTCTATCACCATTGATAACCTGTCGATGAATAAAGTGGGCTGGCAGAATGACTTAACCTTTGATGCGCTGTTTGATGCAATAAACAGTGACCGAACATTGCAAATCAACCAATTACAACTAACCAATGTAGATATTCAAGGGCGCGATTGGGCACTGTCGGGTCTGAGCAGCGAAGTCGATCAAATTGCCTTGGTGAGAGGGAGTTGGAGCAGCCCAAAAAGCCATATTAATTTCAATGTCGATCAATTGGTTATCCAAGACCAGCAAATTGATACGCTCATCGGTGAGCTGAACATTGACGGTGATAACTTCAATGTTGATAAGCTCTCCGGCTACTACAATAAAGGTATTTTTAACCTCAGTGCGGTTTGGCAACGTAATGATAAATCACTGACCATCACTGACGGTACGCTCGCTGGGGTTCTGTATACCTTGCCAGATAATTGGCTGTCGTTCTTTGCTCAACCCACACCAGCGTGGTTATCCACATTCGCCATTGATAATTTTACCGTCACGCAATCTTTGCTGATGAATATTCAACCTGAATTTCCTTTCGAATTTACCGCGTTAAGCGGCAACATTCGCTATGTTGACCTGATCAAACAGAAACAGTGGGGAATCTGGAAGGGGCAAGCTACTTTCAATGCCGATACAGGTACCATCAACCAGGTGATGATCCGTCGTCCACTTTTAGAAATTGCAGGAAGTAATGGGCGTGCCGCCGCAAGCCTCAGTGGCAGCGTTGACCGTGGTATCGCAAAAATTGGTTTACTGGCACAGCAAGAGCCAAATAAAGTACCTTTTGAATTACGTGCATCAGGCACCAACATTGATTTAAGTGATTTAAACCAATGGGGTTGGTCAGGCTTTTCACCACAAATGTGGGGAGATTTCGAGGCTTCATTACAAGGGGATTTACTCGCATCACCTCTAGTATCAAGCCTCAACGGAAAATTAACCGCTAAGCCACTTCAAGGAAGCGCTCAACTGCGTACTGTGGTTGATGGCCATGTGGCGTCTGGCGTCGCCCCCGTAGAGCCATCAGCAGAATCCCAACCCAAGCTAGAATCACACACTGTACCAGCAGAAAATACCTACCCTGTTGATAGGCATGTTCCTGATATGGTTACTCAATAAAGCAGTGAGTTAGTAAGCAATAAAAAAGCAGGCTCATCCCTTCGGATTGCCTGCTTTTTCGATTCTTCACCAAAAACAGTCAGCCACCTAAAAACATTATTCGCTTTTCTCTTTTTTCGTTTCTGGCAGCACCATGTATATGCCGCTAAATACCGCACCCACTTGGTTTTCTGCATTGCTCACATGCACTTCTAGTTTTACCCGCGCTTTACTTCCTCGGGCGAGGCGATCTAAATCCCCACTAAGATGTGAGAGATCGGCCACTGCGGTTGGGCGTCCACTAACGGGTTTTGCGTAGCGAATATTGGCATCTACCAGAACGATTTCTCCGCCTAATTGATGCTCTTGCAGCAGTAGCCAAATCATTCCCCAGCCAGTTAACGTGGCGAGAGAAAACTGGCTTCCAGCAAAAATAGTATTATGAGGATTTTGGTTGCCAGCTTCTGGCATTGTCGTCACAAAGCGCTTTCCTGTGTACTGTTCAATACGTACACCCATTTTTTCACTTAATGGAATATGCTTGTGCCAAGCTTGCTGAAGCTCACCGCACCAATCCGGACGATGGAGAATTTGGTCAAGGGTTTCAATTGGTTTGATCATCAAATAGTGTCGAACAGGGGTTTTCAACTCTCCAGTGACCTCGCCACGACGTTCAAAACCCATTTTGGCGAAGAATGGTACGGCTTCTTCTCGAACACTGGACACGATACGTTTAACACCTTCTCGCCTTGCAATGGTTTCAAGCGCCATAATAATCAGTTTGCCTAACCCCTTGCCTTGCATGACAGGATTAACTGCGAGAAAGCGAATAGCTCCTTCATTATCGGCATTAATATATAGGCGCCCAATGGCCAAAATACGATTTTTTTCATCAACCACCATTTGATGGTGAGCGGTTAAATCATAACCGTCTTTTTCAGAGCCAAGGGGTTGTTTGAACGGTTCTCGCAGCATTGACCAGCGAAATTGGTAGTATGCAGCGAATTCAAGTTCATCTTTTGGTGTCCGTAGGTGATACATCTCTCCCCCCTCCCTTAAGCGATTTTTCTACACTTGCAGCCAAAAAGTCACGGGACCATCATTGGTCAAGCTAACTTGCATGTCCGCCGCAAATTCACCGGTTTCTGTCACGATGCCTTGTGCACGGCTTTGCTCAACAAAATATTGATACAGCTGATCCGCTTTCGCTGGCTCCGCTCCGCCGGAGAAACTTGGGCGCATCCCTTTCTTGGTATCTGCGGCTAACGTGAACTGTGAAACCACTAATAAACTTCCACCAGCTTGTTGAACGTTAAGGTTCATTTTGCCTTGGTCATCGCTAAAAATACGATAGCCAAGGACTTTCTCACAAAGGCGTTTTGCTTTCTGCTCATCATCGTCTTTTTCAACACCGAGCAAAACTAAAAGACCAGGACCAATTTGCCCTACTGTTTTTTCATCAACAACCACACTCGCGTGAGTGACTCTTTGGATTAATGCAATCATGGGTACTCGATAAAAAAAGGAGTAACGTCGCCGTTACTCCTTATTAAGAACTGGATTATTCGACTTCGGCGCTAAAGTCGTAAGTACGAAAATATTCAGGAACGGTGTCTTTATTCAAGACATGAACACCTTTGATACCAAGTGCTTCAGCCGCTTTTACGTTTTCTTCTACATCATCAAAGAACACCGCATCAGCTGCTTCAAATTCTTCAGATTCCAGAACATATTTGAAAATTTCTGGGTCTGGCTTACGCATTCCTAAATCTTGGGATAGATACAGGAAGTCAGAGGACGCTGCAATTTCAGGGTAGTGTTCTGGCCAATAATCAAGATGCAGGCGATTAGTGTTAGATAACACGACAACGCGATGACCTTGCTCACGCAGACGTTCCATAATATCAATGACTTCTGGTCTTAGTGAGATGAAAATTGAGTGCCAGCCTTCTGCAAAATCTTCAAAGCTTAGGGTGATACCCAATTCTTCACAGAGCAGTTCAGCAAATTCGATATCTGAAATTTTGCCACACTCGTGGAGTTGGAAGATATTGCCAAAAGTGAATCGCTTTTTGATTTCTGAACTTGGGGTACCACTTAGTTCAGACCACTTATCAAATACACGATTGAAGTCGATATCAATAATCACATTACCCATATCGAAGATATACAGCATAAATTGTCCTCTTAGTTATTCATTAAATTTACTTTAATCATTATTGAGGCAACTGAACAGTCCTAATTGAGGATTATTAAGGTTATTTTTTCAATTTATCGATTAAGCAAATTGGCTAGAGGAATGACGTTTGTGTCTGGAGAAACAAATTTTTTCCTCCGATATAACTAAATTCATTTATCGTTCGATTTTTGTGCATAAAAAAAGGTGCCATATTTGGCACCTTCAATTTTAATTCAAAGACTAACGATTAATCTTCTTTAGAACGGCCAGCACGACGGCGATCGTTCTCTGTCAAGTGACGCTTACGCAGACGAATTGACAGTGGAGTTACTTCAACTAATTCATCATCATCGATAAACTCAAGAGCTTGTTCCAGAGTCATTTTGATAGGTGGTGACAGCGTTGTTGCTTCATCAGTACCTGATGCACGCATGTTAGTCAGTTTTTTACCGGTTAAGCAGTTAACAGTCAGGTCGTTAGAACGTGAGTGAATACCGATGATTTGGCCTTCATACACCTCAGCACCGTGACCTAAGAATAACTTACCGCGATCTTGCAGGCTGTACAGTGCGTATGCAACTGCTTTACCTTGACCATTAGAGATCAGAACACCGTTTTGACGGCCGCCGATTTCGCCTGGGCGAACATCGTCGTAGTGGCTGAATGTGGAGTACAGTAAGCCAGTACCTGAAGTCATAGTCATGAACTCAGTACGGAAGCCAATCAGACCACGGCTAGGAATGATGTAGTCTAAACGTACACGACCTTTACCGTCTGGCATCATGTCACGCAGGTCACCTTTACGCTCACCTAACGCTTTCATCACGTCGCCTTGGTTTTGTTCTTCAACATCCAAAGTCACTTGTTCGAATGGCTCTTGTTTACGACCATCGATTTCACGAACGATAACTTTTGGACGAGAAACGGCTAATTCGAAGCCTTCACGACGCATGTTTTCGATCAGAACAGATAAGTGCAGCTCACCACGACCAGAAACGCGGAATGCATCTGGATCTTGAGTTTCTTCAACACGCAGTGCAACGTTGTGAACCAGTTCTTTATTCAGACGATCAAGGATTTGACGTGAAGTAACGAACTTACCTTCTTTACCACAGAATGGTGAGGTGTTAACACAGTAGAACATGCTAACTGTAGGCTCATCAACCGCCAGTGCAGGCAATGCTTCAACGTTACCCACTTGGCAGATGGTGTCAGAAATATTCAGCTCACCTAAACCAGTCAGTGCAACAATGTCGCCAGCTTCAGCTTGTTGTGAATCAATACGCTCTAAACCTAAATGAGTCAGAACTTTACCGATTTTACCGTTGCGAGTCTTACCTTCGCTATCGATAACAGTCACTTGTTGGTTAGGTTTAACAGTACCACGCTTGATGCGACCGATACCGATAACGCCTAAGTAGCTGTTGTAATCTAACTGAGAAACTTGCATCTGGAATGGACCTTCCAGATCAACTGCTGGTGGCTCAACGTGTTCCACGATAGCTTCGTACAGTGGAGTCATGTCTTCAGCCATGTCAGTATGGTCAAGACCAGCGATACCGTTTAATGCAGATGCATAAACGATAGGGAAATCTAATTGCTCATCCGTAGCACCTAAGTTCACGAATAAGTCGAATACTTGGTCAACAACCCAATCAGGACGCGCGCCTGGGCGGTCAACTTTGTTGATAACAACAATTGGACGTAAACCGTGGTCGAACGCTTTTTGCGTTACGAAGCGAGTTTGTGGCATTGGACCGTCCATCGCATCAACAACCAGCAGAACGCAGTCAACCATGGACATAACACGTTCAACTTCACCACCAAAGTCGGCGTGACCTGGGGTGTCTACGATATTGATGTGATAACCATTCCATTGGATAGCGGTGTTTTTAGCAAGGATTGTAATACCACGCTCTTTCTCCAAGTCATTGGAGTCCATAACACGCTCATCAACAGTTTCACGTTCACCGAAAGTGCCGGACTGTTGCAGTAATTTACCAACCAGTGTTGTCTTGCCATGGTCAACGTGAGCGATGATGGCGATGTTTCTTAAGTTTTGAATTGACAAGGATTTTTACCGTTTAATTGACAGGAAAGGAATATGCTTTATGAGTTGTTGTAATGCCCAAAGCATACTTTCTACGTTAATTTGCTGTTATTTTACACGTTTTTCCACACAAGTGGAATAAATGTGAAAGCCATCACTATTAAAAAAGTTTTTAGCTAAAAAACATTCAGTTGCGTCGTCGTGCAAAGATGCTCAAAAAAATAGCAATTATCAGCACTAGGAAATCACAAAGTGGCAGGATAATACGCTAAAAAGGAAATATTAGCAGCCGAAAAAAAGAATAAAAAATAAACTTTCTTCGTCTATCACTCATTTCAATGTATTTTTTATTATTTAGATATATCTGATTTGACAATTTAGATATATCGGAATAAAGTGAACTCATCAACGCAATTTAGATATATCGAAATAATAACAGAGGTTCCTATGAGAATACATCAATGCCGTCATGTTTATGCCTCACATCATGACGAACATCAACGAGGACACGGTGGCTGCTGCCACAATAGCGAGCACCAAGAACATCGCCATGGTCATGACCACGGGGAATGTTGTCACGGCGAGGGTCGTCACGGTCGTGGACACGGTGAAGGCTGTCACGGCGAGGGTCGTCACGGTCGCGGACGCGGTGAAGGCTGCCACGGCGAGGGTCGTCACGGTCGTGGACGTGATGAAGGCTGCCACGGCGAGGGTCGTCACGGTCGTGGATACGGTGAAGGCTGCCACGGCGAGGGTCGTCATGGTCGCGGACGCGGCAAAGGCTTACGTCGCCTATTTGACCATGGAGATCTGCACATTATGGTGCTCTCTTTAGTGGCAAAAAAACCAAGCTATGGTTATGAAATCATCAAAGACATCCAAGAAGCATCTAATGGCTTATATGTACCAAGCCCTGGGGTCATCTACCCAACCTTAACCCTATTAGAAGAACAAGGCTTTTTGGAATCCCAAATTGTCGAGCGTAATCGCAAAAGTTTCTCTATTACTCCAGAAGGGGCTGAACACCTCGCGCAGAATAAAGAAACTGAAGCCGTTATCAGCCGTAAATTAGCCAAAGCCCGTGAACTACAGCAAGGCACCAACTTATCAGAAGATATCGAAATGGCAGTGAGCCGTTTTAAAGCCCTGCTCCGCCACAAAATGGTGCTCAAGCAATTAAATGAAGAACAAACTCATCAAATTGCAGCGATCATCAATGATGCCGTCAAACAAATTGAAGAAGTAAACACGTTATTAACTGACAGTAATGACGAATAAACCTTTTTATATCTCTAAAAATACCAACGGTGTCGCGCCAATCAATGGCACTACACCGTTTTTGTTTCCGCTTTTCATTGATTGCACCATATTGGTGCAGCAAATCTTTTCCTTGCACCAATACAGCGCAATGATAGACTGTTTTTTAGCCTAATCATTGCCATCTTCTTGTCATCATCCCCATTTACGATGATTTTAAAAGTTGGCACGCTTTTCGCTTATATAACCCTAGAGAGCTTGCAATATTGTTAATGAAATAATCATTAATCTTGCGAAGCCAGATAAACCAACCCATGCGCACCTTAATTGCTGCGTGAGTTGATTAGACCCGACCAGGAGAGCCGAGAATGTCCGCTAAACATGCTTTATCGTTAATCGAAGAGCACAATGTTAGATTTATTGATCTGCGTTTTACTGATACAAAAGGTAAAGAGCAACACATCACTATCCCTGCTCATCAAGTTGACGAAGACTTCTTTGAAGAAGGTCAAATGTTTGATGGCTCATCCATCGGTGGCTGGAAAGGCATCAACGAGTCTGACATGGTATTAATGCCTGATGCATCTACCGCAATGTTAGACCCATTCTACGCCGATAATACCTTAATCATTCGTTGCGACATTTTAGAGCCAGGCACTATGCAAGGTTATGATCGCGACCCCCGCTCTATCTCTAAACGTGCTGAAGATTACCTGCGTTCTAGCGGCATTGCGGATATGGTGTTATTTGGACCTGAACCAGAATTTTTCGTGTTCGATGACATTCGCTTCGGCAACAGCATGCACAGCAGCTACTATCACATCGATGATATCGAAGCCGCATGGAACACTGGCACTAAATACGAAGGCGGTAACAAAGGTCACCGTCCAGCAGTGAAAGGCGGTTACTTCCCAGTACCACCAGTAGACTCATCACAAGATTTACGTTCGGCTATGTGTACCACGATGGAAGAGATGGGCTTAGTGGTTGAAGCTCACCACCATGAAGTGGCAACTGCAGGTCAAAACGAAATCGCAACTCGCTTTAATACCATGACCAAAAAAGCGGATGAGACTCAAATTTACAAATACGTTGTCCATAACGTTGCACACGCATACGGCAAAACTGCGACCTTTATGCCAAAACCATTAGTTGGTGATAACGGTTCCGGTATGCACTGCCACATGTCTTTATCTAAAGGTGGTGTGAACCTATTTGCAGGCGATAAATACGGCGGATTATCTGAGATGGCGCTGTACTACATCGGCGGTATCATCAAACACGCTCGCGCACTGAACGCATTCACTAACCCAACGACTAACTCCTACAAACGTTTAGTCCCAGGTTTTGAAGCACCAGTAATGCTGGCTTACTCTGCACGTAACCGCTCTGCTTCTATCCGTATCCCAGTGGTTGCAAGCACGAAAGCACGTCGTATCGAAGTTCGCTTCCCAGACCCAGCGGCTAACCCATACTTAGCGTTTGCTGCTCAGTTAATGGCAGGTCTTGATGGCATCATCAACAAGATCCACCCAGGCGATGCGATGGACAAAAACCTGTATGACTTACCGCCAGAAGAAGCCAAAGAGATCCCAACAGTGGCGGGTTCTTTAGAAGAAGCACTGGCTGAACTGGATAAAAACCGTGAGTTCTTAACTCGTGGTGGTGTATTTACTGACGATGCTATCGACGCTTACATCGAATTACTGCGTGCTGATATCCAACGCGTTCGTATGGCACCACACCCACTCGAATTTGAAATGTACTACAGTGCGTAACACGCCGTTCCACTGATAGTCTTTGTTGCCGTGAAGCACTTGCCCCATCTTTGGATGGGGCCTTTTCTCTGCACCGAGTGATAAACAGCAAATATTGGCTTCGACGTATCGGTTAATCAGTAAATAACGTATAATGCACCAAAATAGTGCAGGAGCAATATTACATGAAAGCCGAGCATTTACCTGTCCCCGAACATCTCCTCGATTCCTTAATTAACAGCGTATTAGTGCTGGATTACGATTTAGTCATTCATTATGCCAACCATGCCGCCTTACAAATTTTGGCACAAAGCCCCCGTAAGCTCTATGGCACCCCGCTCCCGTTACTATTCAACTATTGTTCATTAAATGATGAACAGATGCTCAATAGCCTCAAAACCGGCCACAGTTTTACCGAAAACGAAGTGACTCTGGTGCTTAATAACCACTCTCACATGATGTCTTTAAGTGCTCAGCCTTTATCCGACCAATTTATTCTTGTCGAGCTGTCCCAATTGGATAGCCAGCGACGCCTTAGCCAAGAGTTAGCGCAAAATGCCCAGCAGCTTGCTGCCCGTGAATTGATCCGTGGGCTTGCCCATGAAATCAAAAACCCATTGGGTGGATTACGTGGTGCGGCGCAATTATTGTCTAAGGCGCTGCCCGACCCGCAGCTAAATGAATATACCCAAGTGATTATTGAGCAAGCCGATCGCCTACGTGCCTTAGTCGATAGGTTATTAGGACCTCAATATCCGGGACCGAAAACCGAGCAAAGTATCCATCATAGTGTGGAAAATGTGATGCGCTTAGTCGGGTTAGAAAAACCAGACAATATCACGCTGGTTCGCGATTACGACCCAAGCCTTCCCGATCTGGAATACTACCCAGACCAAGTAGAGCAAGTGCTGCTCAATATCACGCGTAACGCCTTGCAAGCACTTGGCGATACGGGTAGCACCATCACTTTGCGCACGCGCACCGCATTCCAAGTGATGCTGCAAGGGGAGCGCTATAAGCTGGCTGCGCGGATTGATATTGAAGATAACGGTCCCGGTATTCCACTCGCTATCCAAGATACGCTGTTTTACCCGATGGTCAGCGGTCGCCCTGATGGCACTGGCTTAGGCTTATCTATCGCGCGCAGTCTAGTGGATCAACATGCGGGGAAAATTGAGTTTAACAGTTGGCCGGGTCACACCGAGTTTTCTATTTATCTACCCATCAAAAAATAGGAGATAGCCATGCAGAAGGGAAAAATCTGGGTTGTTGACGATGACAGTTCAATCCGCTGGGTACTAGAGCGAGCGCTCAACAGTGCCGAACTTAATTGCACCTGTTTTGACAGCGCCGATGCGGTGCTTGCCGCCCTCAACAATGACGTCCCTGACGTATTACTCTCCGATATTCGTATGCCGGGCATGGATGGGCTTGCCTTACTCAGCCAGCTAAAACAGTCCCATCCATTACTGCCGATTATTATCATGACCGCGCATTCCGATTTAGATGCCGCCGTTAACGCTTATCAATCTGGCGCTTTTGACTATCTCCCTAAGCCTTTTGATATCGATGAAACCGTCGCCTTAGTAGAGCGCGCACTAAACCACAGCCGTGAACAAAACAATGCTGCTAGCGATAAACCGCAAGCCGCGGTGATTTCGTCAACGATGATCGGCGAAGCCCCTGCTATGCAGGAGGTGTATCGGATCATTGGGCGTCTTTCCCGCTCCTCAATTAGTGTACTTATCAACGGGGAATCTGGAACGGGTAAAGAGCTCGTTGCCCACGCGTTGCATCAACACAGCCCACGTGCTAATGAGCCTTTTATCGCCTTAAATATGGCGGCTATTCCAAAAGATTTAATTGAATCTGAGCTATTTGGTCACGAAAAAGGGGCTTTTACAGGCGCATCCCAAGTTCGCCAAGGGCGCTTTGAGCAAGCTAATCGAGGTTCACTATTCCTCGATGAAATCGGTGACATGCCTCTGGATGTGCAAACGCGCTTATTGCGGGTACTGGCTGAAGGGCAATTTTATCGAATTGGTGGCTATACCCCTGTTAAGGTTGACGTGCGGATTATCGCCGCAACGCACCAAAACTTAGAAAAACGCGTGGAAGAAGGATTATTCCGCGAAGACTTGTTCCATCGACTGAACGTGATCCGCGTACAGCTTCCGCCATTACGGGAACGCGTTGAAGATATTCCTCGTCTGGCCCATTACTTTTTGCAAAATACCGCCAAGGAGTTAGGGGTAGAAAGCAAAGTTCTGCACCCTGACAGCATTAAAATTCTTCAACGCTATTCTTGGTCGGGAAATGTGCGCCAATTGGAGAACGTCTGTCGTTGGTTAACCGTGATGGCAGCTAGCCAAGAAGTGCTTCCGCAAGATTTACCAAGCGATCTATTTAATAAGCAAGAATCCAACAAGTCAGCGAAAGATCCTGCTTCATCCGCCATCCATTCTCAAGATCCTAACCTCACATGGTTTGATCTATTAGAAAAATGGACTGATTCCGCACTGAACGCCGGCCAGCAAAATTTATTTAATGACGCCATGCCGTTATTAGAGAAAACCATGCTCAATTGCGCCCTCAAATATACCCACGGACATAAGCAAGAAGCAGCTCGCTTATTAGGCTGGGGTCGAAATACCCTAACGCGAAAATTAAAAGAGCTCGGTATCGAAGATTAATTTCTAGAAAGCTCACCATCTAGCAGCTATGATTTAATTAGGTTAACACGCGAAAAAACGTGTTAACTTTTCATTGGTTAATATTGATTATCAATAAAATATCATCAAAAAGCCGCACTAATTGAATATCGATGCTCGATAACCATCATCTGTCAATATACCGTCATTGAGGGTTTCCTATGAGCGAAAACCATACAATATCCGAAATTATTGGACATAAAATAACACTAATCCGTGAATATCATCATTTGTCATTAAAAGAACTAGCTGATGAAATTGGTGTTTGCGAATTTCAACAGCTGAAATATGAAAAAGGAAAGTCACGAATTCCCGTCGATAAACTAAAACAATACGCCGATTATTTTGAGATTAGTTTATTAAGCTTTTTTATATTTAGTGAAGCGGAGAAGAAATTTATTTTACATTATCTTAATAAAAAGTAGTCACTATAAGATATACGCAAATAGACCAATCTTATTTCATGATTGAAATAGGATGATTTAACTTCATAAAAAATAAATCAATGTATAAATAAGAATATTGTTTTATGTCAAAACCTGCCATCAATATTTTACATTTACGATAAAATCTCACTCTCCCAACCCATAAAGCGTGTTTTTGTACAATCTCGCACTCTAAAATAAATCCTGACATTTAATTTTTATTTTCAATTCACATTGAAATTGAAATTATTAATATTTCAATTTTCCAAATTAACCTAAATAAAAACCCCACCCGTATAGTGAATTTAAAACAAAAATAAATAACCGTAACTCAAGATGAAATTTAAAATCTAAAAAAACACAAACTTGTTTATTTATAAAAACAAACACAAAATACTTAAGCTTTAATTCACAAGCGAAAAACATTCACGAAATTATATTTATATCGAACTCAGTTCGGAGAGTTAAAATGAAAAAACAGATTATTGCATCGTTAATTGCAACAGGAACTTTATTAATTTCTGCTAATAGCTTTGCCAAAGATGGTGATATTAATTTCACAGGCGAAATTATCGATAACGCATGTCAGTTAGCATCCGGTTCTGATGCGATTCAAGTGAACTTAGGTAAAGTCTCTAAAACATCATTAGCCAGTACTGGTAGTACTGCTGCTGCCACTAAGTTTTCCATTCAATTAGAAAACTGCCCTGCCGCAGTAACCACTGCAACGGTAAAATTTGATGGCGTTTCTTATGAAGGTGATAGCAGCGTTCTGCAGTTAACCAATGCGGGAGCATCTGGAATTGCTAAAGATGTTGGTATTCAGATCCAAGATGCTAAAGGGGTGACTGTTCCTTTATATACAGAATCCAATGAGTACACACTAAAAGAAACAGTTGTAAATAATTTAGATTTTACTGCACGTTATATTGCGATGTCTGATGCTGTCAGTGCTGGTTTAGCAAACTCAACGGCAACATTCACAATTAATTATAACTAATTTCAATTTAAGGTTTATAGGGATATAAGCCTTAGTGATTTATTTTTTGTTTTGTTATAACTCAGTGGTGGCTATATGAAATCAATAATTACTATTTTTATCTTTTTTTTCACATTTATCAGTACAGCCAATGCCGGTGTTATTATTGGTGGTACCCGCGTCATTTATCCTGAAGGAAAGAAAGACGTGAGTATTAGTGTGGAAAACCCAGATAAAATACCTTATTTAATTCAGTCATGGATTGAAAATGCCAATGAAGGTAAGCAAACGGACTTTACTATTACGCCACCACTTTTTCGTTTAAACCAAGAAAAGACAAATGCTTTACGAATATTTCTAACCCAAGACTCTCTACCAAAAGATAGAGAATCTTTATTCTGGTTAAATGTAAAAACAATTCCTGCAACAGAGAAAAAATCAGAAAACTCACTAAAGATCGCATTCAAAACTCAAATGAAATTAATTTATCGCCCTGATTCATTAACGAATGTCGATTTTAATGAAGAGCAAAAGAAACTTAAATGGTCGAAAAACAGTAAAGTAATCACGGTGAATAACCCTACACCTTATTATATGAATTTCCAGAGTATTAAATTTAATGGAAAGAGCGCAGAAAATATTTCTTATGTCGCACCATTTTCAGAGAAAAGTTTTAATATTAGCAATCCTGAATTACATGGAACCATTAAATGGGAAGTAATTAATGATTATGGCTCCGCCAATAATCCAGCAGAAATAAAAATATAGCCTTAAGGATAGTTAGGTTTATCTATGAAAATAAATAAAATATGCCTTAGCCTATTTTTATCTCTAGGCTATATTGCGACATCTTCGGCAGAAACGGACACCTATTTTGATCCTGAATTTCTTGAGCTACCGAATAAAGAATCCGTGGACTTAGAACAGTTTGAGCGTAATGAACAGTTACCGGGTCAATATTATGTGGACATCTACATTAATAAGAGCTTGATTGGCTCAAAAAGTGTTAGCTTTTCCACCAATAAAAATAATGAACTGGAGCCTTGCTTAACGCTCTCTGACCTGAAAGATGTTGGGGTTAAAGTCGGGGAATACCCTGAGCTGCAAGTCGCGGGTAACTAATGCATTAATTTATCTGCGATTCCTGATGCCAAAAGTGAGTTTGAATTTGGTTCTCAGCGCCTTTATTTAAGCATTCCGCAGATTGCATTGAACATGAACCCGCGCGGTTATGTGGATCTCGCAGCGATCGACAATGGGATCACCGCGCTGTTACTCAATTACAGTTATAACGGCTCGCGCAGTACCGATCGTAAAAACGATAAAAACAGCAGCAATTCCAACTATGTGAACTTGCGCCCGGGGCTGAATATCGGTCCGTGGCGTCTGCGCAACTACACGACGTGGCAAAGTAGTGATGGGCAACGCAATAAGTGGGACACGGTATATACCTATTTAAGCCGTAATATCAATGCGATAAAAAGCCAGCTGATCCTTGGGGACAGTTCATCACCGTCCGATATTTTTGACAGTGTGCCGTTTCGTGGAGTACAGCTCTCCACTGACGATGATATGAACCCAGAAAGCTTGCGTGGATATGCGCCAGTGGTACGGGGTATTGCGCGCAGTAATGCGCAGATCACCATTCGTCAAAACGGTTACACCATTTACCAAACCGATGTGGCAGCGGGTCCGTTTGAAATCAACGATCTCTACCCTACAGGGGGGAGTGGTGATTTACACGTCACGATTAAAGAAGCCAACGGTAGTGAACAGTACCAAATTATTCCGTTTGCCTCTTTACCGGTTTTACAACGTGAAGGGTATCTCTCCTATAGCGTGACAGGCGGGCAATACCGCAGTTATGACAGTAGCGTAGATAAAAAAACCTTTGCGCAATTTGCACTAACTTACGGGCTGCCTTGGGGGGTGACTCTGTTTGGCGGTAGCCAAGTCAGTGACAAATATCAGGCTTACTCCATCGGCTCAGGGCAAAACTTAGGGCGATTTGGTGCATTATCTATCGATGTCACCCACGCCAGTTCGACCCTCAGTAATGGTGAAAAAGAGAGCGGACAATCCTACCGTTTTCGCTATAACAAAAACCTGAATGATATTGACACCAACATCGCTTTAGCGGGCTATCGTTATTCCACTAAAGGGTTTTATAGCTTGTCGGAAGTATTTGATGGCTATCGAAAAGAAGCATTTACCGCATTGCATGAGCGCAGCCGTAACCGCGGAGAAATTACCCTTAGCCAAAGCTTAGGGGACGGCTGGGGTTCCTTATCTGTCGGCTTTGTGAGCGAGGATTACTGGAATAGTGATCGCAAAACGCAGTCTACAACTATTGGCTATAACAATAGCTGGAACGACATTAGCTATGGGGTGAATTATAGCTATAACAAAAACACCAACCCAAATAACTACGATGGACGCAATAAAGACGATGACCACCAGTTTGCCTTTACGGTCAGTGTGCCATTTAGCCTGTTTGATAGCATTTTCTATTACAACTTTAACGGCACAAACAGCAGTAGCAATGGCTCCTCGGGCAGCATGGGAGTTTCAGCAACGCAACTGGATAATCGCTTGAACTGGAGTGCTCAGCAAAACTTCCCAACCCGTGATTCAGGGGCTTCCGGTAACTTAAATGCCAGCTACCGCGGGCAGTATGGGGAAATCACTGGGGGGACGGGATACAGCACCAACAATTACAACCTGTATTACGGTGCCAGCGGCAGTGTGGTCGCTCATTCCGGAGGGGTAGTTCTTGGTCAGCAACTGGGTGAAACGGCAGCCTTGGTGGAAATTCCCGATGCGCCTAATGTCCCGATTCTGAACCAAACCGGTATTCAAACTAACGGGCAAGGCTATGCGTTAGTGCCGTATGTCACCGCGTATCGTAGTAATGGGATTCAAATTGATACCAGCAAATTACCAAGTGATACCGAAATGGAGTTAACCACCCAAAACGTGGCGCCATTGCTAAAGCCAGCTTTAATGCCAATGTGGGCTATCGCGCTATCATAATTTTGAATTTTAAAGATGGTAAACCGGTGCCATTCGGGGCGCAGGCGATTTTCCCAGATAATAATCAACTCAATGCGATGGTAGGTAATGACGGGGAAATTTATTTGTCGGGAATGCCAGAAAGCGGTTCATTTACCATTCAATATAACGATAAACAGCAGTGCCAAGTTTCTTATAACTTAGCAGGGTTACCGAATTATATTGGCTTATATAAAACCACTGCGGTTTGCCAATAAGGGGGAAGCAAGATGAGACAATTGATCATTAAATCCGTATTCACAATGGGATGTTTATATTCCGGGTATGTGAGTGCGGCTTGTATTCAAAACCCAAGCTTTAATAATATTCAAGTGAATGTTCCATCAAGAACCCTCAACATACAATATGATGATACAACCATAAAAGATCTGGTCACATTAACAGTACCATTTGGCTCCCAGAACCTAACCACATATTCTGGTGGAAATGGAGTATGTGGAGCTGCATCACTATATGGTAACTACATTAATGGTTGGACACCTAACTCCGCTAAAGTAGCTAATACTAATGTTTCAGGCATTGGTGTATTAGTAAGGAGTTCAGGGTTAGGTGATTTTAATATGTTTTATGGGACTGTACAAAATGGAGGTATGGGCTGGCAAATATTCAATCCTAGTTGGACAATCATCATCAAGAAAACTGGATTAGTTAATACTAATGGTTCATTAAAATCAGGAGCTATTGCTCGTTTATATCAAGGAAACCCTTCACCACATAACACAACATGGATTTTATCAACATTTAATATGCCAGCTAATGCAATAAAAATTAATGTTCTTAGCTGTTCATTAAAAAATAATAAAAATACTTACGATATTAATATGGGCGACTGGTATGACACTCAATTTAAAAATATTAATGATACGCAAGGTACAGTTGCTATTCCAATTGCATTAAGTTGTCTCTCTGGTACCAATATTAAAGTCACGGTAACGTCAGATACAATTGATAATGCTGCAAATGGTCGGCTAGGTTTAACCGGTGCAGATAAAGCGACAGGTATTGCAGTGCAATTATTAAATAATGCCGGAACGCCTATTGTATTAAATCAAAAATTGACTCAACAAGATAACGTTGCCCAAGGCGATTATATCTTCGGCTGGAAAGCTCGTTATATTAAAACGGCCGCCACAATTACACCAGGTACGGCAAATGCCAATGCCACTGTCAATATTCGCTATGAATAGAGGTTTAAAATGAAAAAATTACTGCTCACCCTACTATTCTTAAATATTTCGATAACGGCTGATGCGGCGGATACTGTCTATTTGAAATTCACCGGAAATATAAAAGCTGCAACGTGCAATTTATCTACCGGTAATAATGTGGATGTGGATCTGACCACCATTCCTTTAGATACTTTTTATAGTGGAACGAAAGCCTCAGATTGGAAACCTTTTACTATTGAATTAAAAGATTGCTCCTCGTTTATTAATAGCGTGAGATTAACGTTCACAGGAACCGCAGATAGTGCCGATATCGCCAGCTTGTATAAAAATAGCGGCACCGCTACCAATATTGCCATTCAATTGCAAAGTGGCGATGGGGCTACACCGCTAGGCAATACCAAGATATTAACGGTTCCCACCAACGGGCAGCCTTTGGTCAGTATTCCCCTACGCACACGGGCATTTTCCTCACTCGGCAATGGTACCGCAGGCAGTTTATCCGCCAATATTACCGCCACTATTACCTATTTATAAGAGGCTGATCATGAAAAGAATATTATTCAGTTTACTTGGATTGTGCGCCCTGCCAGTGATGGCAGAAAACGTCAATATCTATGTGCATGGTAATGTCGTGGTTATGCCCTGCAAAGTTGAAAATACCAGTTATAACGTGGAATTAGGTAAGATAAACCGTTGGAATTATCGCAACCCTGCGCAAAGCCCATGGGTGGATTTTTCTATCAAATTGGTTGATTGCCCTGTTTCAACAAAAAATGCCAAATTCAGTGTTAATGGCACTGCCGATGCCACCGATAATAACTATTTTGTGAATACAGGTAGCTCTACAAACAGCTTGCTGCATCTGGCGCAAAAAAGTAATAAAGCCACCATTAAAAATGGCAGTGCAGTAGATCTGGCCATTAATAGTACCACCAAAAGTGCCGAAATTCCGCTATCCGCAAGAATGATTAGCCTTCAACCCATGTTTACCCCTGGGGATTTTAAAAGCCATTTAGAGTTTTCGCTGACATATCAGTAAAACATAATCTTAAAAACGTACTGTAATAGCTTAATAATATTTAACAGCACTCTTGTGATAAATCTTTAATAAGGTATACAAAATGAAAAATCGTATTTATCGCACCATATTAGTTATTGGGACTTTATTTTTATATTCCCATTACTCTTTGGCTGAATGTGCTCAAAATCCGCAAAATAACTTAAGAAGTACAGCTTCAGGAAAAACAATTACTGTGCAGTACGATAATATTTCAGCAGTCGGAACCGTTCTTGATACACAATATGTGCAAGCATTTTCGAGTAATTATAATTTTGCAGATGTTGCAACTGGTAAAATTGCATGCGGTGGATATCAAGATCTTTATTATGTGAATGGGTGGGCAGCTAACGCCAGTAAAATAGCAGCAACCGGTATCGCTGGTATAGGTATTAGAATCAATTACAATACTTTTGGTTCAGGTAGCTATATTCCTATAACATCAGCAAATGCAGGAAGTGGCTCTAGTTGGACTATGCCACCCTCTGGTTGGAATATTCAAATTGTAAAAACAGGTACTATTACATCCTCAGGAACATTAAGAAGTGGAGAAATCGCCTATATAACTCAAGGTAATTCGACAACAGGAACCCGATTTATAGGAAATAGATTAAGTCTTCCAACAAACTATCGAATCAACGTCGTTAGTTGTTCACTAAAAAACAGTAAAAATACCTATGATATTAATTTAGGTGACTGGTATGACACCCAATTTAAAAATATTGGTGATTTCCAAGGAACGGTTAATATTCCGATAACATTAAGTTGCCAAACAGGTACCAATATAAAATACACAGTAACTTCAGATACTGTTGATAATGCAGCAAATGGGCGGCTTGGGTTAAGTGGAGCAAATAAAGCCACAGGCATTGCTGTGCAATTACTGAATAACGCTGGAACCCCAATTCAGTTAAATACTAAATTAGTGCAACAAAATTCCGTTCCTGCAAATGACTATATTTTTGGTTGGAAAGCACGCTATATCAAAACCGCAGCAATAGTAACACCAGGAACCGCAAATGCTAATGCAACTGTTAATATTCGCTATGAGTAGGTAAGAAATAGATTATCTATTTTCGTTAATTAGAAATTTTATTGAATAATAATCGAATTAGATGATTAAAGAGGAGTTGATGATGCCTGAATATTACCCTGTGTCCCGAATTATTGGCAATAAAATAACCTATTATCGAAAAATGAATGGCTTATCTCTTTACGATATTGCCAAAATGATTCATGTTAGCGAACAGCAACAATCTCGCTATGAACGAGGTATTAATCGTATTAATTTGGATAGACTTAGCCAGTATGCGGAAATATTCAATGTTGATTTATTAGATTTTTTTAACCTGAGTGAACATGAAACTAAAAATATAAAAATACATTTTAATAGATAATCTAATATCGATAATTATCAAATAAAAGACAACAAGAGAAATTTTCATTTATTGACCTAGATCTATAGTTTAACCTGAGAATTAATGCTAGGTTAATAATCATATTGAGCTTGTTAGGCTTAATAAATCGTCTAATTAAGATTGATTTATTTCTATGTATTCACTTATTCACAGAGAGGCTCAATATGTCTAAAGATTATCTCATATCTAAAATGGTCGGTAGTAAAATTATTTATTATCGCAAAATGAATGGAATCACATTACGGGAGCTTGCGAATACCATTGGTGTTAGCGAGCAGCAGCAGTCACGTTATGAAAGAGGAGTTAATAGAATTAATTTAGATAGATTATGGCAATATGCGGATTATTTTGAAATTGGTATAAAAGACCTTCTAGATATCAATGAAAAATAAGTATTTCGATATATTCTATTTATATAAAAAATCTAATTAACTCTCATAATAAATATACCTAGGAGTTAACGATATGGAGAAAATCGTATCAAAATCTGTCGGTCTAAAAATAAGAGCGCTAAGAGATAGCCACGGAATCAGTGGAAAACAACTGAGCGAACAATTGGGGATCAGTCAGCAACATTTATCTCGCTACGAAAATGGCGATGTGAATATTCATGTGGACACGCTCTACCATTTCTCTCTTATTTTCTCGGTCGACCCTGCCTATTTCTTTGCAGAATTTAATGAAATAACTAGCAGCCGCGAGGAGCAAGACCATAAAAAAAGTTACTACGCTGCCGAGTCGGTCGTTTTCTGAACGAACGTTTCTGAATTCATACTCGCCACACCCTAGCTAATTTCACAATCGGTGCTTTAAAATTTAAGCACCGATTTATCACCCTATAAATGATCCTTCTTTTTGGATTCTTCAAGTAACCATTGCTGGAAAATCGTCATAGCTGGTGTCATCGGTTTGGATTTTAATCGACTCAGCCAGTAGCCCCCGAGAGTCACGGAAATATCAAATGGCTGAACCAAATCCCCTGCACTTAGCTCCCGCTCAAACATACAGCTTGGTGCGATGGCAACACCGTCCATCAATAAAGCCGCTTCCACCATTAAACGGGAAGAATCAAAAACAGGTCCTTTCACACGCCACGGTTCCACATTCGCCGCTAAAAACCATTTTTCCCATTCATCTTTACGATAAGATCGCATCAACGGAAAATTTTGTAAATCAATGGGATGCTTAAGTTTATGAGCGACCTTTTCGGCACAAAGCACCGTATGCGGCGCAGAAAATAACGGCGTATTTTCCACTAATGGCCAAAGCCCTTCCCCAAAACGGATCGCAAAATCAGCCCCTTCTCCAGCTAAATTCACCACGTTATTGTGGGTCATAATGCGCAAATCAATATAAGGGTAAAGATCGGAAAAATGCGATAAACGCGGTAATAGCCAGCCCGCCGCAAAGGTGCCTACCACAGAGACATTCAGGACTTCATGATAATGACCATCTTCGAATTGCTGCAATAATGATTCGATTTGGTCGAAAGATCGGCTAACGACAGGCAATAATGCCAACCCCTCATCGGTCAGTGCTAGCCCTCTAGGCAAACGAATAAATAGCTCTAAGCCTAGTTGTTCTTCCAGCGCACGAACTTGCTGGCTTACCGCTGCCTGAGTGACATTTAACTCCATACCTGCTCGAGTAAAGCTTAGATGGCGCGCAGATGCCTCAAAGGCTCTGAGTGCATTGAGGGGTAAACGGTAGCGAGCATTTTCAGCCATAAGATTTTCTTTTACCTCATCGAATTTTATATCGTTTTAACTAATGCCAAAAAAGCCGCATACTCCGACACCAGAATCACTCTTCCTTTGGTATGTGACCGCCTCTTGTTTGTCACTCATCATAACTAAAACTTTTATTTAAATGGATATCTGTATGAAAAATCTTTTTCGTCGCGGACGGCTGCTTGTCGCCCTAAGTTTGGCATTTACCTCACTATCTAGCGTGGCATTAACGCAATCCGATGTGGACAGCATTATTAAACCGTTGATGAAACAGCAGCAAATTCCGGGAATGTCTGTTGCGATTTCCGTGGATGGTGAGCATTTTATCTATCACTATGGCGTGCAGTCTAAACAGACTCAGGTGCCTGTGAGCAACAATACGTTGTATGAAATCGGTTCTTTATCAAAGACCTTTACCGCCACGCTTGCCGCCTATGCTCAAGGACAAGGTAAGTTAGATTTTGCACAAACCGTCAGCCATTATTTACCCGAATTAAAAAATAGCGCATTTGATAAAGTAACAGTGATGAATCTAGCCACCCACACTTCAGGCTTATCGCTATTTGTTCCGGATGCAGTGACTAACCGCGCGGAGCTAATCCATTATTATCAGCAGTGGTTCCCTGTAAAACCTATTGGTGAATACCGTTCATACTCCAATCTTGGTGTGGGTTTATTAGGCATGGTGACTGCTAAGCAACTTAATCAGTCATTCCCTGATGCAATAGAAAAGATGATGTTACCAGCTTTGGGCATGAAGCATACTTATTTACAGGTACCGCAAAATCAGCAAAAAAATTATGCTCAAGGGTATAACAAGCAGCATCAGCCGGTGCGTGTAACTCCACAAATTTTAGATAATGAAGCCTACGGCTTGAAATCCAACGCGAAGGATTTGATCCACTTTTTAGATATTAATATGCAAGTCGCCGACGTGGCAAAACCGTGGCAGGAAGCAGTAGAAGATACGCATACAGGCGTGTATATGACGGATTCTTTTGTGCAAGATTTGATGTGGGAAAGTTATCCGTGGCCAGTTTCACTCGCCCAGTTACAACAAGGTAACCGTGATGATATGGCACTGAAACCGCAAAAAGTGGATGCCATTCAGCCACCGATGCCACCAGAATCTCGCTCACTGTATAACAAAACTGGCTCTACCGGCGGATTCGCCACCTACGCGGTATTTATTCCCGAGGAAAAAATCGCCGTGGTGCTGCTCTCCAACCAATGGTACCCAATTCCTGAGCGCATCAACACTGCCTACCAGCTGATCGAAAAAGTGAAGCACTAGCCCTGCGCCAAACGCGGAATATGCAGGAAATTTAATACTCAAAATAATCATATGCCAAGCATCCAATGTTCTAAATAATTCACGTTGTGGCTAGGCGTCAAACGAGGTTATCTCGGGGTGCATACAAAAGTATGTGACCCGAGTGACCGAGAGCAGACAACAAAGCCACGGCGTGAAGTATGACGAACATTTAGATGACTCGGGAGAATTGGCGCTGCCTCATTTGGCTTCTAAGATAAACATCAAAACACATACACACATTACGAATCAGCAAACGCCCACGTGGCGTGACTTTAATCCCCGTTTCACTGACTTCCACCAGCCCATCTTCTGCCATCGGTTTCAGCAGTTCTAGGTCTTCTTTGAAGTAGGTTTTGAAGTCAATTGGGTAGAGCGCTTCTATTTGCGCAAAACTCAATTGGAAGTTGCAAATCAATGTTTTAATCACGTCACGGCGCAGGCAGTCGTCGTCAGTTAGCACTAATCCACGCCATAGGGCATGCCCCTTTTCTTCCACTTGCGCGTAGTAAGTTTTTAAATCTTTCTGATTTTGGGCGTAGTTATCGCCGAGCATGCTGATCGCTGATACTCCTAATCCTAATAAATCGCAATCTCCTTGGGTGGTATACCCTTGGAAATTACGATGTAAAATTCCTTCTCGCTGTGCGACCGCCAGTTCATCTTCTGGGCGCGCAAAGTGATCCATCCCGATAAATTGATAACCGTCGGATGTCAGCGTTGCGATAGTATCTTGCAGAATATCCAGTTTTTGCTCCGCCGTTGGCAGGTCTTCATCTTTAATTTTACGCTGCGCTGCAAATAAATTCGGTAAATGCGCATAGTTGAAAACGCTTAAACGATCGGGAGCGAGCTCCGCCACTTTTTTCAATGTAAACGCGAAGCTTTCAGGGGTTTGTTTTGGTAAACCATAAATTAGGTCGATACTGGTTGAAGTGAAGCCAGTCTCTTTGGCACGTTTAATGAGCGCAAAAATAAACTCTTCATCTTGCTCGCGGTTAACCAGAACTTGCACTTCTTTATTAAAATCTTGAACACCCATGCTTAGGCGGTTAAAGCCTTCACTGCGCAGATGGTCAATCATGTCGAGTTCGATTTCGCGGGGATCCACTTCGATGGACATCTCGGCATCAGGCGCAAAATGAAAATGTTTTTTCAGCAAGCCAACTAAATGGCTCACTTGTGCCTTATCTAGATACGTTGGTGTACCGCCGCCCCAGTGCATTTGAGTCACTGTGCGGTTTTTAAGTAACGCAGCACGCTGGATAATTTCTTTTTCAATGACTTGTAGATACTCATCCGCTTTATGTTTTTGGCGAGTGACTAGCTTATTACAGCCGCAGAAATAGCACAGTTTGTGGCAAAACGGGATATGCACATACAGAGACAAAGGACGGTCAGGATAACGTTGGGTTGCCTCAACAAAAGCCTGTTCGTTGTAGTCTTGATTGAACTCTAAGGCTGTTGGATAAGAGGTATAACGTGGACCTGAATAGTTATATTTCTGGATGAGAGAGAGATCCCAAACGATATTTTGCTCTGACATTGATATTCCTTAATTGACCACAAGCTCGAAAGCATCACTGTTAATTATATCTCTTTAGATTATTTTTTAGCTATTTATGTAAAGAGTCTATACCGCAAAGATTATAGCGATGTTAGAAAATACAGATCCGATGCAACATCAAAGAAAAGGAAGATAGGCGAGAAATTAAGCAGAATTCCTCCCGCTTACTACGGGAGGAACGAATAGATAGGAAATTATTTACTTTTTAAGATGCGCATAATGTCATCAAATTTCTCTTCTTCCTCTTCATCACCGTCTTCGTCCGCATATTCGATACCGAGGATATTCATCAGTTCATCGATGCGATCTAAGCAGGTATCAACATATTGCTGCTCTTGAGCAGTAATGGTTTCGCCATCTTCCAGTCGTGCCAGAATCTCATCTAAGCGATCGTTGCTTTCCAGCATTTCCAGTTCTTTTTCTGGCGTCAGTTTTTCTTTAGCAACTGGCTTTTCTTTCACGACAGGACGCGCAACTGGCTGGTTACTTTCAACCACCAGTGGAATTGGTTTTTTACTGCCAATACGTGGGTCAGCCTGAACATTTTGCCCATTTTTTTGACCATTCGAAGCACCGTCTTGGTTACGGCTACCAGACTTATGCCCGCGATGTTTTTTCTCGCGTTTACGCTCACGACCTTCTGCGTTGAGCTCTTCTTTCGTCTTACGGTATTTTTTCTTCAGTTTTGCGGTCGGTTTTTTCGGTGAATTCATGGTTTGCTACCTTGATAAAATCAGTTTCTGCGGCGGAATCTAGCAGGATCCCTTAAGCAGCGAAAGCACTACTTTGCAATTTAGGTGAATTTTATCTCACTTTGCATTCGCAACAGTACTTTAATGATTATACCTTAAATAATTTGAGTTGCATGCAAGCAACAAAAAGGGAGAGCCTAACTAGCTGTACGCCAGAAAATAGAAAGATATCCTGAGCAATATTCTAAATAATTCAAGTTGCCTAAGCATTCCAATGCTCTCAATAGCTGTATCGCCAGAGGGCAAAAAATAGAGAGTCACCTTGAGCAATGCTCTAAATAGTTTGTGCTGTAGCAAGGCGGCAAGAGTTGCTAATCCCTAGGAGCATACATAAGTATGTGACTAGGGTTAGCAACCGAAGCCAACGCCGCTACAGTGCAAAGTATGACGAGCATTCACGCTACAGCACAAAATATGACGAGCATATTAGGCGTCGACGAGGATCATTTTTAGTAGAAACATCGCTGCTACTAAAATTACACACAGACCCAGATCACGCCAGCGCCCTGTACCAATCTTCATCGCACAGTACGCGATAAAGCCTAGCGCAATACCTTCTGTAATCGAGAAGCTAAATGGCATCATGACCGCAGTAATAAACGCTGGAACGGATTCCGTTAAGTCATCCCATTTCACGCGCGTTAAGCTTGAAGTCATCAGAACGCCAACATAGATCAGCGCGCCTGCGGTTGCATAAGCGGGAACCATGCCTGCCAGCGGAGAGATAAACATCGTCAATAGGAATAACACACCGACGACAATCGCGGTTAAACCTGTACGACCGCCCACCGATACCCCAGAAGAGCTTTCGATGTACGCCGTTACAGACGAAGTTCCCATTGCAGAGCCTGCCACAGAACTTAAGCTATCCACATACAGCGCTTGTTTCATGCGAGGGAAAGTTCCACGCTCGTTGGTAATACCCGCTTTGTCTGTTACCCCAATCATGGTGCCGGAGGAGTCAAACAGGTTCACTAACATAAAGGCAAAGATAACCCCAGAAAGTGCCAGATCCAGTGAGCCCGCAAAGTCCACTTGTCCAACAACACTGGTAATGCTTGGTGGCATTGAGAAAATGCCCGTATATTTCACATCACCCAGCGCTAAACCAATCAGCGTCGTCACGGCGATAGATACCAATACTGCCGCATGAATATTACGCGCCGCTAAAATGGCAATAATGAAAAAGCCTAATGCCCCTAACCACACATTATGGTGAGTTAGGTTACCAATTGACACTAAGGTATCTGGGTTTGCGACGATAATACCGGAGTTTTTCAGTCCCATCATGGCGATAAACAGACCGATACCGCTGGTGATCCCCACACGTAAACTCAGGGGAATATTAGCGATAATCCAGTAACGAATACGGAATAACGTTAGAATAAATAAGCCAACTGCGCCCCAGAATACCGCCCCCATAGCGACTTGCCATGAATAGCCCATCGCCCCAACGACCACAAAGGCAAAGAAGGCATTTAGCCCCATCGCGGGTGCAACAGCAATAGGTAAGTTAGCCAGTAAGCCCATTAAAATACTGCCGATGGCTGCGATTAAGCAGGTGGTCACGAATACCGCTTTGATATCCATGCCAGCGACGGACAAAATTTGTGGGTTAACGAAAACGATATATACCATCGTCAGGAAGGTGGTGAACCCTGCAACGACCTCTGTTCTTGCGGTGGTGCCGTGTTCTTGTAATTTAAACACACGCTGAAACAGACCCTGCGATTGCGAGGAGCCAGATGATTGATTAGTCATTAAAATGCGCCTTGTCGAAATGTCATGCCCTAGATTGCCAATGGATGCGTGGTGGGCACGAAAAAAAGTTTTTTTCGGCTCATGGTACAACTAAACGATGCAAAAGAAAACGATTGCGTCATTTTAAATAAGTCGTATTTCCTAACTGACTGATACTGTAAATGAATATCGAGGGAGATATGGCGGTTGTCATACCGCCATTGAGGGATTAAGCCGCCTTTGTGCGATTAAGAAAGCGCAATCAGCTTTTGACGTCGCCAAAACAGCCAACCGCGTTTTGCTGAACGGCTGCGCGCTGCACTTTTATCACTGAGCTTTTTCGCCACTTGATTGGCAATAATTTCTACTGACAGGCACATCACAAAGTAGATAAATGCCACAAACAAAAACACTTCCAGCGGATAGATCATTTCACGGTTATTCACCTGTGTTGCTAAGAATGACAGTTCTGCAACCCCCACAATATACGCCAGAGAGGTATCTTTAATTAACGCAACCCATTGGTTAATAAAGGAAGGCACCATCATTCGTAATGCCTGAGGTAACACCACATTCCACAGAACTTGCCAGCGGTTAAACCCGAGAGAAAGCCCAGCGTTCCATTGCCCTTGACCGATAGCTAAAATTCCCGCTTTCACGCCGTGCGCTAAATAGGCTGAAGTGATCAGCGCTAATGCGCACACCACCGCCGTCACGCCCGGAATTTCCGTTCCGAAGACAATAGGCAGTAGGAAGTAAGTCCAGAAAATCAACATGATGACGGGAATGGCGCGGAAAAAACCTAAAACGGCGGCAAATAAATTCATCCAGAAGCCACGTAGCATCGCCAGCGCAATACCACCCAATGTGCCGAGGACAATAGACGCAGCGCCAGCCAATACGCTCATAATCAGCGTCAGTGCTGCCCCTTCCAAGGGACCATCAGGATAAGCCCCAAATAGCAGATATTGCCAGTTATCCGTAATGACTGAAAAATCCATCTTATACCCCCTGGGCCAATTGACGCTGTTGTCGCCACTGACCCCAGCCTTCCATAAAGGCAATGATTGCAATGTACAGTACTGTAGCTAAACCAAATGCAGCAAATGTTTGTAATGATTGGCTATCTACCTGGCGTGATACATAAGAAAGCTCAGCCACCCCGATCGCCATCGTTAATGACGAGTTTTTGACGACGTTCATGTATTGCCCTAACAGCGGCGGTAACGCGATTTTTACGGCTTGCGGTAAAATCACTAAACGCATGGACTGCCATGATGTCAGCCCTAAAGCGAGAGCTGCTTGTTTCTGTCCTTGACGCACTCCTCGGATACCAGAGCGCACTTCTTCCGCAATGAAAGGTACGGTGTATAGCGTTAAGCCGACAAATCCGGCTAAAAATTCAAAGGATGGCCAACCCAATGTTATCCCTAAAATTTCAATTTCATGGGGAGTATTCAGCCATTCCATCGCTGATTCAGGGAGAATTTCTCCCGAGGCGAAATACCAGAAAAACAGTTGCACCAGTAGTGGCGTATTACGGAAAATCGAAATATAAACGGTCACAAACCAGCGTAGCGGCGCGATTTGGCTGTCTCTTGCCGAGGCGGCAATAAAACCTAATAGCGTGGCAGCGATGATCGTACAAATCGAGATCCAGACTGTAAGCAAAAAGCCATAGCCAAACCACTCAAGGTATTGTGGTGCTAGTAGATGCGCAGACCAGAAGTCACCGCTGAAAAATTTGTCGAACATATTTCGCCTCGCTATAACTGACAACCCCTGCAACATGGCAGGGGCGTTTACTCTCACTAAACTGCATGACTAACTTAAGATTTAGGCTGCTCGCTCAATGGGGCAAATTTGAATTCACCACGTGGTTGTGCCGCTTTGGTGTCTGGACCAAACCAACGGTTATAAATCTCGTTCGCTTTGCCTTCTTTCTCCAGTTTCAGCAAGGTAGCATTCACGTTTTCAATTAAACGCGTTTCTCCTTTGCTCGCGCCTAGCGCTTGGTACTCTTTGGTTAAGCTAAATGGTGAAATTTCAAAGTCTGCTTTCACTTTTTCTGGCAAGTTACCGAGCAAGCCCACCAGCTTCGCATCATCTTGGGTGATCGCTTGTACGTTACCGTTACGTAGCGCTGCGAAAGCTTGCGGGGTATCGTCGTAAGAGATAACTTTGGTATTCGGGAAACGTTCGCGCAGAGTCACTTCCTGAACAGTTCCTTTGTCTGCACCAATACGCAGTGGAGCGATATCTTCAGGGGTTTTCAGTACGCCTTTACGCGCGATAAATTTTTGCCCTGTTGCAAAGTCAGGAATGGAGAAATCCACCTGTTTTGCACGTTCATCTGTAATTGTGAAGTTGGCACCAATCAGGTCAACTTTGCCGGATGTTAACAGTGGAATGCGGTTAGCTGGGTTGGTTGGACGCAGCTCTAATTTCACGCCAAGATCATCAGCAATCGCTTGGGCGATATCGATATCATAGCCAGCAAGTTTCTTGGTTTTAGGATCAATAAATCCGAATGGGGGATTACTGTCAAAAACAGAAATGCGGATCACTCCCGCTTGTTTAATATCATCTAATTTATCTGCGCTAGCGACATTCGCTGTCAGCGCCAGACCTGCAACTAAAAGTGCGGAAGTAAGAAAACGAGCTTTCATTGAATACCCCTAACGGTAAATTTGTGTAAATCGACCATCACAAGCTATCAACTATTTCTTAGCACCTGAAATAATATTAAATAATATATTTATATCAATTTGGAATATGGATAGACATAAAAAAAGGGGCGAAAATTCATCGGAGCGACCCCTAAAATGTTGCAGATTAAGACTCTTATCGAGCAAGAAGAAAATGAAGAAGATGAACACTGAGGTGGCCAGCACCCCAGTGGTTTAACAGTTACTCTTTGTTGCTGTCTTTCGAGCTAGTCAGCATTTTTTCAAGGCTGTCTCCACCTACATGGCGGAAATCTTGCCCTTTAACATAGTAGAAAATAAATTCACAAATGTTCTGGCAACGGTCACCGATACGCTCAATGGAGCGAGCACAGAACAGCGCAGTTAAAACACTTGGAATGGTACGCGGGTCTTCCATCATATACGTCATTAACTGACGGACAATCCCCTCGTATTCTTGGTCTACCTTTTCATCTTCACGATAAATACGGATAGCTTCTTCCAAGTCCATGCGCGCAAAAGCATCTAGCACGTCATGCAGCATTTGCACGGTATGGCGACCTAATGACTCCAAGCTCACCAACAATGGCTGGTGCTGCTGAGAGAATTTTTCCAGTGCGGTTTGGCAGATTTTATCCGCGACGTCACCGATTCTTTCCAGCTCAGCGATGGTTTTCGAGATTGCCATAATCAAACGCAAGTCGCTCGCGGTTGGCTGGCGCTTGGCGATGATTTTGACGCACTCTTCATCGATTGCCACTTCCATCATGTTGACTTTATGGTCATTGGCAATCACTTCTCGCGCTAGGGCTTCATCCTGATTATGCATCGCAGTGATAGCCTTGGTGAGCTGCTCTTCAACTAGCCCTCCCATGGTCATCAACTCAGTATGGATATGTTCCAGTTCAGCGTTGAACTGCCCTGATATATGTTTGTTGTGGTTCAGCGTATCCATCGTCGGCTCCATATCAACCGTAGCGGCCAGTAATATAATCTTCAGTTTGTTTCATTTCTGGGGTGGTAAACATCTTGTCAGTGTTATTAAATTCCACCAACTCACCCAAGTACATAAATGCCGTGTAATCAGAGCAGCGCGCCGCTTGTTGCATGTTGTGAGTAACGATCACCACGGTATATTCTGATTTCAATTCGCTGATCAACTCTTCAATACGCCCCGTTGAAATTGGGTCCAGAGCAGAACATGGCTCATCGAGTAACAGAACTTCTGGGCGAATGGCGATACCACGCGCAATACACAGACGCTGTTGCTGACCACCAGAGAGGCTATAGCCGCTTTGGTGAAGTTTATCTTTGGTTTCATTCCACAGTGCCGCTTTTGTTAGCGCCCACTGCACACGCTCGTCCATTTCGACGCGGGACAGCTTTTCAAACAAACGCACACCGAACGCGATATTGTCATAGATAGACATCGGGAATGGCGTTGGTTTTTGGAATACCATACCGACTTTTGCACGTAATAACGCGATGTCTTGTTTATCAGTCAGGATGTTTTGACCATCCAGTAAAATTTCGCCTTCTGCGCGTTGCTCACCATACAGTTCGTACATTTTGTTGAAGGTACGCAGCAGCGTGGATTTACCACAACCTGATGGGCCGATAAACGCAGTCACTTTGTTCTTTTCAATGTCTAAAGAGATATTCTTCAGCGCGTGAAACTTTCCATAGTAGAAGTTAAGGTCACGAACTTTAATTTTACTGTTTGCAATATCGTTTGCATTAATCATGGCTACTTCTCTCTATCAATTCTTTTATTCGTCTGGGATTAGTGTTTTTTCTGTGCAAACACAACACGGGCAATGATATTGATTAACAGGACACATAAGGTGATTAGGAGAACCCCTGCCCATGCTAATTGCTGCCATTCAGAGAACGGACTCATTGCAAATTTGAAGATAGTCACTGGTAAGTTAGCAATTGGCTCATTCATGTCGGTGCTCCAGAATTGGTTCGAGAGTGACGTAAACAGCAGCGGTGCGGTTTCCCCCGCAATACGCGCGATAGCCAGCAAAATACCGGTAATAATCCCAGATACAGATGCTTTTAATGTAATGGATAAAATCATTTTCCATTTTGGTGTGCCCAGTGCATATGCCGCTTCACGCAGGCTATCAGGCACGAGCTTCAACATGTTCTCAGTGGTACGAATAACAATTGGGATTTGCAGTAATGCAAGTGCAATTACCCCCGCCCAACCCGAGAAATGCTGCATTTGAGCCACCACAATGGTGTAAACAAACAGACCAACCACAATTGAAGGCGCAGATAACAGAATGTCGTTAATAAAACGCGTCACCGAAGCTAACCACGATTTGCGACCATATTCCGCTAAGTAGATACCCGCTAAAATCCCTAATGGTGTTCCGATAACGGTCGCCCACAAGATAAGCAATCCACTTCCCACAATGGCGTTCGCCAAACCACCACCTTCTGTATTTGGCGGCGGTGTCATTTCAGTAAACAGATTGAGGGACATACCATCAATCCCTTTGGTTACCGTGGAGAATAAAATCCACACTAACCAGAACAGACCAAATGCCATCGTCAGCATGGAGACTAATAATGCCATTCTGTTGACTTGACGGCGCCATGCTTGGCGGCGTGCACGCTCTTTTTGATTCACTACAACAGGTTCAGAAATCGACATATTAGCGTCCCTCATTCTTAGCAAGGCGCATTACCATCAGCTTGGAAATCGCCAGAACGATGAAGGTAATCACAAACAGAATTAAACCAAGTTCCATCAATGCCGCCGTGTGTAAACCACTTTCCGCTTCAGCAAATTCGTTCGCCAGCGCAGAGGTAATACTATTACCCGGCATAAACAGTGAAGGGCTATCGAGCTGGTAAGTGTTACCGATGACGAAGGTGACCGCCATGGTTTCTCCCAATGCACGACCTAGCCCCAGCATCACACCACCAATCACCCCATTACGGGTATAAGGCAGAACGATATTCCAAATCACTTCCCATGTAGTACAGCCAATTCCATAGGCTGACTCTTTCATCATCACAGGAGTTTGTTCAAATACATCGCGCATTACAGAGGCGATGTAAGGAATGATCATAATGGCAAGGATAATACCCGCCGCAAGAATACCAATACCAAACGCAGGACCAGTGAACAGTTCGCCAACAATTGGAATGCTCGACATGACATTACCAACTGGTTCTTGGAAGTATTCTGCAAATAACGGAGCGAAGACAAACAGTCCCCACATACCATAAACAATACTTGGGATTGCAGCGAGAAGCTCAATCGCAATACCTAATGGGCGTTTTAACCAGTTAGGCGCTAGCTCTGTTAAGAATAATGCGATACCAAAACTCACGGGTACGGCGATAATCAGAGCGATTAATGATGTGACGATGGTGCCGTAGATAGGCACTAATGCACCAAACTGCTCTGCTGGCGCATCCCACTCTTTATTCCACAAAAACGAAAACCCGAATTTCTGCATACTTGGCCAAGATGCGAAAATCAGGGAAATAATAATGCCACCAAGCATGAGGAGAGTGATTAGCGCTGCTATTTTGACTAATGCACTAAAAATCACGTCGCCCGATTTACTAGGGGCTTTGAATGCCGTTATTTTTTCGGCCATGCGCTTTGTTCTCATTCCATGCCTACTTTTCAGTAGGACTTACGTTACTACGGTGAATAAGCGGGAGCTATTCCTCAGCCCCCGCTTACCCTTTTCCAACCCGAGGGGCACTTAGAACAGTGCTTTACCTTGGCTATCTTTTACTTCTGTTTTCCATGCTGCACGTACTGCGGTCACAACTTCTTGAGGTAACACAGCGTAATCTAATGCTTCTGCTTGTTTACCGCCTTTGTCGTAAGCCCAGTTGAAGAAATCAAGAACCGCTTTACCTTTCTCCGCATCCGCTTGTTGCTTGTGAACTAAGATGAATGTGGTTGAGGTAATTGGCCATGCGTTAGCGCCTTCACGGTTAGTCAGGTCTTGTGCAAATGATTTAGACCAATCCACTTTTTTCGCTGCTGCGCTGAAGCTTTCACCTGTTGGTGAAACTGGCTGACCATCTGCAGAAACCAGCTTAGTATACGCAAGATTATTCTGTTTTGCGTAAGCATATTCTACATAACCGATAGAGCCTGGCAGACGTTGAACAAAGGCTGCAACGCCGTCGTTACCTTTACCGCCTACGCTGTTTTTCGGCCAGTTAACCGTTGAACCTGCACCCACTTCATCTTTCCAGTTTGAGCTAACTTTTGCTAAGTAGCTTGTGAAGACGAATGTGGTACCAGAACCATCAGAGCGGCGAACTACAGCGATGTTTTGGTCAGGTAATTTTACGTTTGGATTCAGTTTTGCGATGGCTGGGTCATTCCATTTTGCAATTTTGCCTAAGTAGATGTCGCCCAGAGTTTTACCATCAAGAACCAGTTGATTAGATTCGATGCCTTTAACGTTTACCGCTAAAACCACGCCACCAATCACGGTTGGGAATTGGAATAAGCCGTCTTCTTTGAGTTTTTCATCAGTCAATGGCGCATCAGACGCACCGAAATCAACTGTTTTTGCATTAATTTGTTTTACACCACCAGAAGAACCGATCCCCTGATAGTTAATTTTATTACCTGTTTCTTTCTGATAAGTATCTGCCCACTTCGCATAAACAGGAGCAGGGAATGTCGCGCCAGCTCCGGTCAGGCTGGTAGCAGCAAAAGAAGACATTGCAGTCAGAGATAAGGTTGCTGCCATTACGCTTGCTAGTGTGGTACGCATCATTTTCATAATCCCTCCGGGGATGTAAGAAATAATCAAGTATTAAATTATTGGGTGTATGTCACGGTAGGGAAAATAGGACAATTGAGTTACGGCAATATGTCAGCTTTATGACAGTTTTATGACATTTGCGGATTTTATCGACATGATTAAGTGTAGCAGAATGGTACAAAAATGATTATTTACTTATTTTTCAACAAACTAAATAAGAACAGCGAATGTGACAGCTTAGCGTTTGGAATATGACATATTGTCATAAATGAAAAAATTTATTTCTCTTTCTATCTTTCTACACAGTATATCTCTAAGTATTTCAGCTTGTAGGTAGGCGACAAGCAAAGATATCTCAGGGAGCATACATGAGTATGTGACCTGAGTAGCTGAGCGTAGTCAACACCCCTACAAGTTGAAATACGACGAGATATCAGTCTTCGCGTTCTTTGAGAGGGAGAAGGGCCCGAATAGCAAACCCGCCGCGCTCACTTTTATGGATCTCAATATTCCCTTCGTGAGCATCTATAATCCTGCGAATTATCGCGAGTCCCAGCCCTGTACCTTTGTTACTTCGGGCTTTTTCACCCTGTACGAACGGCTGGAATAGGCGTTGAATGTCTTCTTCTTTGATCCCTGCGCCGTCATCTTCAACTTGGAACCAAACGTAATCTTCGTTTTTACCACTGCTGACTTTGATCCAGCCATTTCCGTAGCGATAAGCGTTGACTATCATGTTGGTAATTGCGCGTTTGATAGCGAGATGGTTACCGTTGAACATCACTGGTCCTGGGACTAAATTGGTTTCAATTTCTCCCACGACGTTGGTTTCAGCAACAACAGCTTCGTTGAGAATAGCGTTAAGGTCGCAAAACTCCATATCCATTTCTTGCCCTGTTTTCAGGTAAGACATGAATTGACCGATGATTGCGTCGCACTCTTCAATATCTTTGTTGATAGATTCAGCGAGATAGCCATCTTCTGGTCCCATCATTTCCGTTGCGAGACGAATGCGGGTTAGTGGCGTTCGAAGGTCATGGCTGACCCCTGCCATTAATACAGTGCGGTCATTTTCGAGGGATTTTATCCCTGCCGCCATATGGTTGAACGAGCGAATAGCCGCGCGAACCTCTGTGGCACCTTTCTCTTGCATCGGCGGCATAACATGCCCCTTACCGACCTCACCCGCGTGATATTCCAGCTCTAATAATGGCTTGTTTTGATAGCGAATATAGAGCCAAACCCCCGCAAAAATCGTGAGGAAGACCGTGAGTGTATAGCGGAAAACTTGAGAAAACTGATTTTGGCCGATTTCGGTGAGCGGAACGCGCACCCAAATATCTGGTGCTAGGTAGGATGTTAACCACAATATCGGATACTCACGCCCAAGTTCCAGATGCACACTGGCCTTGCCACCCAAGTATTCCGACATGTTTTCACTTAGAAAATCATACTCTTTTGCCCAGTTTAATCCCTCTTCCATCGCCGCTGAATGGGCGTAAAAGGTAATACCGAGCTCATTGTAGATTTTTTTACGTAATGCGGGTGAAACTCGCACTGAGGTTCCATCTTGTAGAACCATTTTCTCTGTCATCAATGTACGTACTTCATAGGCAAGCACTTTATTGAACTGCTGTAAGCTTGGCATCACAACAAAATTCAATACAACCATATAGCTGGTCACAAGGCTTGCGAACAGGAGTGCGACAAACAAAAATAACGAGCGAGAAAATGTACTACGTCGTGAGAACCTCAGTCGCTTCATGCTTTACTTCCATCTGGAACAAATACGTATCCTAAGCCCCAAACGGTTTGAATGTAACGTGGGTGCGCAGGATCTTCTTCAATCATACGGCGTAAACGTGAAATTTGAACGTCGATAGAACGCTCCATCGCACTGTATTCACGACCTCGAGCCAAACTCATCAGCTTGTCACGAGATAATGGTTCGCGTGGATAAGAAACTAATACTTTCAACACCGCAAACTCACCACTGGTTAATGGCATATTCTCTTCGCCTTGGAACATTTCACGGGTTCCGAGGTTCAGTTTGAATTTACCAAAAGTGATGACGGCATCATCTTGCGATGGCGCACCTGGTAGCTCATTCGCTTGGCGACGCAGCACCGCACGAATACGCGCTAACAGTTCACGAGGGTTAAACGGTTTAGGGATATAGTCATCCGCACCAATTTCTAAGCCCACAATACGGTCAACTTCTTCGCCTTTCGCGGTAACCATAATGATTGGAATTGGGTTATTTTGACTACGTAAACGACGGCAAATAGATAAGCCATCTTCCCCAGGAAGCATCAAGTCCAATACGATTAAATGAATAGATTCCCGTGTTAGGATCCTGTCCATCTGTTCAGCATTCGCTGCACTTCTTACCTGAAAACCCTGCTCGGTGAGGTAACGTTCAAGCAGAGCACGTAAACGCATATCATCATCGACGACGAGAACTTTATAACTTTCCTGCATTTATAGCCCCCAAAGTGTGGAATTTTAGAATTATTCTGCTGATGAAAGTAACAAAAATAATATTCATGCCATTAATTTACCATTAACACTAACTTTAATGAATCATTTTACTCGTTAACTGATTAATGGTTTATAGCTAATCTCTAGCACAAAATAGGTGACTTTTCCGCCCGGCGTTGTGACGACCACTTCATCATCAACCTGCTTGCCAATTAATGCGCGAGCGACTGGTGAATCGATAGAAATCCACTGCTTAGCAGGATCAAATTCATCCGCCCCCACTAACCGGAAAATTCTGATATTTTCATTATCATCTTCAAGCTTAACCCATGCGCCAAAAAACACACGCCCCTCTTGTCGAGGATCGGGTTCAACAATTCTAAGCTGATCCAACCTTTTGGATAGAAAACGAATACGGCGGTCTATTTCCCGCAACCGTTTTTTACCGTAGATATATTCTGCGTTTTCGGAACGATCCCCCTGGGCTGCGGCTTCAGAGACAGACTGCGTCACTCGAGGGCGCTCTTCTTTCCAAAGATACTTAAGTTCTTTGTCTAAAGCGTCCCATCCTTCACGGGTAATTAAAAGGCTCTTATTCATCTCATTAAAGGTATATAAATCGGATAATTATAATATTTTATAAAATATAATCTGCGACTTGCCTACCACTAGACAAAAATTCTGTCTGGCAATTCTGTCTACCAGCAAGTATAACTGTGCAGTCTATTTTCACTGTTCTTTGAGTAGGTATTTAAACACGACATGAATGAAACTCTAAGCCAAATTATTGCGGCCGAACTACAAGCCCAACCAAAACAGGTGTTTTCAGCCATTACATTATTGGATGAAGGCAATACCGTCCCATTTATCGCCCGCTACCGTAAAGAGGTTACGGGGGGATTGGATGACACTCAGCTACGTCAGCTAGAGAGCCGTTTAGGGTATTTGAGAGAGTTAAACGACCGTAAGCAAACCATTCTAAAATCCATTGATGAACAAGGTAAGCTTACTCCAGAACTCGCTTCTGCTATCAATACAACGCTGAATAAAACCGAACTCGAAGATCTTTACCTCCCTTACAAACCAAAGCGCCGTACTCGTGGGCAAATTGCTATCGAAGCGGGCTTAGAACCCTTAGCGGATACGCTGTGGAACGATCCAAGCCAGTCACCGGATACACTTGCACAAAGCTATGTTGACGCAGATAAAGGCGTTGCGGATACCAAAGCCGCTTTAGATGGTGCTCGCTACATTTTAATGGAGCGTTTCGCCGAAGATGCTACCTTATTAGCGAAAGTTCGCGACTATATTTGGAAGAATGCGCACATTGTTTCTGTTGTTGCTGATGGCAAACAGACTGAGGGTGTAAAATTTAGCGACTATTTTGATCACCATGAACCCGTTGCTCAAGTTCCTTCACACCGCGCTTTGGCCATGTTCCGTGGTCGCAATGAAGGTGTTTTGCAGTTATCCCTCAACTGCGACCCTCAGTTTGAAGAGCCGCCAAAAGAGAGTTATTGCGAAGAAATTATTACTCGCCATTTAGATGTTCGTTTGAACAATGCCCCCGCTGACCAATGGCGTAAAGCTGTCATCAGTTGGACGTGGCGAGTCAAAGTGTTACTGCACCTAGAAACCGAAATCATGAGCACCCTGCGCGAGAAAGCGGAAGAAGAAGCAATTAACGTATTCGCCCGTAACCTCAGTGACTTATTGATGGCAGCTCCTGCGGGTATGCGTGCCACGATGGGTCTCGATCCGGGTTTACGTACAGGTGTCAAAGTCGCGGTCGTTGATGCGACGGGTAAAGTCATGGCGACAGATACCATTTACCCGCACACAGGCCAAGCTGCCAAAGCGGCTGCTATCGTTGCCGCATTATGCCAGAAATACCACGTTGAGCTGGTCGCGATTGGTAACGGAACTGCATCACGAGAAACCGAACGCTTCTTTGCTGAAGTGCAAAAACAGTTCCCTGACGTCACGGCGCAAAAAGTCATTGTCAGTGAAGCAGGTGCCTCTGTTTATTCCGCTTCTGAGCTGGCAGCATTAGAATTCCCTGATTTAGACGTATCTCTGCGTGGCGCGGTTTCTATTGCTCGTCGCTTACAAGACCCGCTGGCTGAACTGGTGAAAATCGACCCGAAATCTATTGGTGTCGGCCAATATCAGCATGATGTCAGCCAAACTCAGCTAGCCCGTAAGTTAGATGCAGTCGTTGAAGACTGCGTAAACTCCGTCGGCGTCGATTTAAATACCGCTTCCGTGGCACTACTTACCCGTGTTGCTGGCTTGAGCAAAATGATCGCGCAAAATGTTGTTGATTGGCGTGATGCGAATGGTCAATTCAATGACAGAAAACAGTTACTCAAGGTCGCTCGCTTAGGTCCGAAAGCCTTTGAACAGTGTGCGGGTTTCTTGCGTATCACCAATGGGGATAACCCACTGGATGCCTCAACGGTTCACCCGGAAGCCTACCCAATCGTTGAAAAAATCCTTGAAGCTGTACGTCAGCCACTCAAAGAGATCATGGGCAATTCACAGGTATTAAATGGCTTAAGCCCACGTGAATTTACCACCGAACAGTTTGGGGTTCCTACCGTCACAGACATCATCAAAGAGCTGGAAAAACCGGGCCGTGACCCACGCCCTGAGTTTAAAACGGCAACCTTTGCTGACGGCGTCGAAACGATGAATGACTTAACACCGGGAATGATCTTAGAAGGTGCAGTGACTAACGTCACTAATTTCGGGGCATTTGTGGATATTGGTGTTCATCAAGATGGCCTAGTGCATATTTCTTCCCTTTCAAACAGCTATGTTGAAGATCCTCACAAAGTCGTCAAAACGGGTGACATTGTGAAAGTCAAAGTGCTGGATGTGGATATTGCTCGTAAGCGTATTGCGCTCACTATGCGCTTAGATGAACAAGCGGGTGAAGGTAACAGCGCACCTCGCAGTGCGGCTCCAGCGCAAGATAGAAATACCCGCAAAGCCCCTGCTTCACGAGGGAATGCGCGAGGAAATTCATCATCTAGCTCTGCGTCTAGCAACAGTGCGATGAGTGATGCACTGGCTGCTGCTTTTGGTAAAAAGCGCTAAGATATGATGCCCTTGCTGTTTCATCGGTAAGGGCATTTATTAAAATGTATTCAATCATCTCTCCGTACTTAATTTAAACATATTCCATTTTTCTTATAGAAATAAATTAAATAACTAATTCAATTTATTATCTGCATTTTGTCTTATTTAATTATATTAATTAACAATACTAACATCTGCCTTTTCGTTTTAAAAAACTCCGCCAACTAAATCCCTTTTTGATCCACATCATTTAATATTGCCCGAAAAAGAGGCTAAATATAATCATGGTAGATGATTATGATTCTCATTGTTAATTAGATTTAATTTTATCTTCCATTCTATTTCTTTTAAAGATAACCACTTTTATAATAATAATTATCAATATTATTCTTAATAACACTCTCTGTAATTTAACATCGCAGTTTTCATGTTAAATCAACAGAATAAACCGTAATTGGAAGGTACTATGTCCATACTTCCTCAATGCAGTTATAAAATACTTGGCTTTTCACCAGAGATAAGTCCGGCCTATCGCCAAAAATTACTTTCCCTCGGTCTGCTTCCAGGCTCAGTGTTCAAAGTTGTGCGCGTAGCGCCGTTTGGTGATCCCGTGCAAATTGAAACTCATCGCGTCAGCTTAGTATTACGCAAAAAAGATTTAGCTCTGATTAACTTAGATGAAGCTCAAGCGAACTAATTATTTTTGGATTAATTCCAATAAAGATTTTCATTTTCACGACTGGCATACACTATGAAACCATTAACTATCGGCCTTATTGGCAACCCTAACGCAGGTAAAACAACCTTGTTTAACCAGTTAACAGGGTCACGTCAGCGCGTCGGTAACTGGGCAGGAGTGACCGTCGAACGTAAAGTTGGACGCTTCCACACACCTGAACACAAGATTGAACTCGTTGATTTACCAGGTACTTATTCCCTTACAACTATCTCAGAGCAAACCTCCCTCGATGAGCAAATCGCCTGCTACTTTATTTTAAGTGGCGAAGCCGACATGTTGATCAACGTGGTGGATGCCTCAAACCTCGAGCGCAATTTATATCTGACATTACAGCTTGTTGAACTAGGTGTTCCCTGCATCGTCGCACTGAACATGCTGGATATTGCCAAAAGCCAACATATCGATATTGATGTTAAACAGCTCGAAAAACAGCTCGGTTGCCCTGTTATCCCAATGGTCTCTACCCGTGCAACTGGCCTTGAACAGCTCAAACAAGCGATTGATAGCCATCCTCAAAATAGCCAACAAGCCCTAGTGCAATATCCGCCACAACTGTTACAAACCGTGGATATGCTTTCAGAGCAAATTTCTGCTCAGCAATTTAGTCAGCAGCAGCGCCGTTGGTTAGCTCTCCAGATTTTAGAAGGCGATATTTATAGCCGCCAACGAGCTGATATCTCTGAGCAAGTATTTGCTGAAACTCGCCTTAGACTTAAAGATACCTTGCAAGAAGAACCCGAGTTGCTCATTGCGGACGCTCGCTATCAATCCATTGCCTCAATTTGTGACGCCGCGATTAATAACAGTGCCGCTGAGCCGAATAAACTCACTCAAGCGCTGGATAAATTTATCTTGAACCGCTGGCTTGGCGTGCCAATTTTCTTGTTCGTGATGTATCTAATGTTCGTCCTTGCGATCAATATCGGTGGTGCTTTACAACCGTTCTTTGAAGGGGCCTCTGAAGCTATCTTTATTCATGGTATTCAATGGATTGGAGCAACAGCAAACTTCCCTGATTGGTTGACCGTTTTCCTTGCTCAAGGTGTTGGCGGTGGTATCAATACCGTTCTGCCTCTGGTGCCACAAATCGGTATGATGTATCTGTTCTTATCTATCTTGGAAGACTCAGGCTATATGGCTCGAGCAGCTTTCGTTATGGATAGACTGATGCAATCTCTTGGTTTACCGGGTAAATCTTTTGTTCCATTAATTGTTGGCTTCGGTTGTAACGTACCTTCTATCATGGGAGCAAGAACCTTAGATGCACCTCGTGAACGCTTGATCACCGTGCTTATGGCACCGTTTATGTCCTGCGGTGCTCGCTTAGCTATCTTCGCAGTATTTGCAGCGGCATTCTTTGGTAAAAACGGCGCAAGCGTCGTGTTCTCCCTCTACATTCTCGGTATTGTCGTGGCAATCCTAACAGGCCTGCTACTGAAACATACTTTGATGCGCGGTGAAGCGTCCCCGTTTGTGATGGAACTGCCGGTCTACCATGTACCTCATGCAAAAACATTGCTTATCCAAACTTGGCAGCGTTTAAAAGGCTTTGTGATCCGTGCAGGTAAAGTCATTGTGGTAGCGAGTATTTTTATCGGTGCGCTAAATAGCTTTTCGTTATCCGGCAAGCCTGTGGACAACATTAATGACTCTGCGCTGGCTTCCGTCAGTAAAGTGATCACCCCAGTATTACAGCCTATCGGCGTACACAATGATAACTGGCAAGCGACTGTCGGTTTGATCACCGGTGCAATGGCTAAAGAAGTGGTGGTTGGGACCTTAAATACCCTGTACACCGCCGAAGCGATTACCAGTGAACCTTTCGATGCAGAATCGTTTGACCTGCTCGATGAGTTAGGTGCGGCAGTCACGGATACGTGGGATAGCTTAAAAGAGACATTCTCCATCAGTGCATTATCCAACCCAATCGAAGCGAGTATGGGTGATGCCGAGATGGCAACAGGCTCCATGGGTACCATGGCAGCGAAATTTGGTTCAGATATCGCCGCTTATAGTTACCTAATCTTTGTGCTGCTGTATGTGCCTTGTGTGTCAGTAATGGGAGCAATCGCCCGTGAAACCAACAAAAGCTGGATGACATTCTCTATTCTGTGGGGATTAAACGTGGCTTATAGCCTCGCAGCACTGTTCTATCAAACAGCTACATTTAGCGAACATCCACAAAGCAGCTTGATCACCATTGGCGCGGTGCTACTGTTTAATATTGTACTGATCACCGCTCTACGCCGTATGCGCAGCCGTGTGACGTTTAATATTAAATCCAAAACAGCGCAACAATGTTCAGGTTGTTCTAACAACAGTTGCCACTAAGGAAAATACGATGGTCAGCTTGCTGCAAGTCCGAGATTTAATTGCATTATATGGGCAAGCTGACATTGCGCTTCTGAGTTCTCAACTAAACGCCCCTGCTGCACTGGTCAATGCCATGGCTGAAAAGCTGGTCAGTATGGGGAAAATTGAAAAAATCGATGTGAGCGCGTGCCTTACGGGTACCAGTTGTAAAGGATGCCCCGAGAGTCACGATTGCTCACATTTTGTCTATAAGATTAAATAGTTGTTTTCATCTCAGCGAATCAGCTTCTAATACACTGATTTAGTTCAATGATTTCGCAAACTGAACCAATGTTTCACAAAACTCATCGGGATGAGAAATAAACGGCGCATGAGCGCTATTACGCATCACAACGGATAATGAATTGGGATACAACTCATCTAATTTCCCTGCGATTTTACGCGGGACCAAGCCATCTAAATAACCATAAACGCGTAAGAAAGGCACCTGTAAATGGGTGAGTTCCTCTCGTAAATCTTCAGTACGTAAAGATTCCAGCCCCATATTCAAGGCTTCAACCGATGGCATTGGCAACGCCAATACCACAGATTTCAATGTACGCGCATCCTCACGGGCGCTTTCAGTTCCCAATGTTTGCAGTGCCAGAAAACGCTCAACGGTACGCTGGAAATTTTCAGCCAGCATCTGCTCAAAATTAAGTAAGACTTCGGGCTTGATACCTTGCCACTCATCATGAGCCCCAAAGCAAGGGGAAGATACCACGGTGATTAAGGCTTTTACCTCATTAGGGTGATCAAGCGCGATACGGCTTGCTACTAACCCACCTAAAGACCACCCCAGCCAAATCGCATTTTTAGGTGCTTGTTCCCACACAACATTGGCCATTGATTGAATGGTCATCGGAGTGAAATCGTGACTACGCCCATAACCCGGTAAATCAACTAAATGGATGCGAAATTGCGAAGCTAGTCGAGGAATAATTGTTTGCCAGACTTCGGCATTCAGTCCCCATCCGTGCAGTAACACAATATCTTGTTTTCCTTCACCCACTGTCTGCCAATATAACGTCGCCATGGTTACACTCTCTTCAATATTATTTTCATTCTGATTTTTCAATCTAGGACTCGCCTATGCTAGCAATGGAAGGGGTCTGTTGGCTATGCCGGCAGTTATTAAAAATTCCCCAGCAAGGAATATGCAGCTTTTGTATCAAAAACTTACCGCCAATGCCGAAGGTTTGTCCACAATGCGCTCTTCCTTGTGAATATCATCAATTTCCTTGCGGGCGCTGCCTTGTACAGCCACCGCCTTGGCAAAGGTTGATTACCGTAACGCCATATCAAGCGCCATTACGCCAGCTTATCCATCAATATAAATTTCGTTATCAACCCCAGTTAGCTATCCCCCTGACGCGGATATTTTTACTTTATTGGCTGAATGGATATCGCCAACAGCAATGGAAAAAACCCGACTTATTGATAACCATACCTCCCCACCCTCGACGATGTTGGCGTCGAGGATTTGATCACATGGCATTAATTGGTGGTAATTTAACCACATGGTTAAATATTGCCTATTCGCAAAATTCATTATTGCGCTCTCGTGATACACTGGCGCAAGTTTCATTAACACGTAAGCAGCGCCGCAATAACCTAAAAGAGGCATTTACCCTTGAAACTTCGGTTTCAGGTCTACACATAGCTATTATTGATGATGTGATTACAACTGGCTCAACCATGCATGCCGCCGCTCAATTGTTGATTTGTGCGGGAGCGCATACTGTTGACGCGTGGTCACTCTGTCGCACCTTGTAGGATGGGTGTAAATGGGCGTATTATAACCAACTAAAGCAGTCAACTATTATTGAGCAAGAGATTATGATTAATATTACAGAAGCAGCACAGACTCACTTCTCCAAGTTATTGGAAAGCCAAGAGTCAGGAACCCAAATTCGAGTATTTGTCATTAACCCAGGCACACCAACCGCTGAGTGTGGTGTTTCTTATTGCCCTCCTGGTGCCGTAGAAGCCACCGATAAAGAGCTGAAGTTTGAAAAACTCTCTGCTTATGTTGATGAAATTAGCGCTCCATTCTTAGAAGATGCTGAGATTGATTTCGTCACAGACCAATTAGGCTCTCAGTTAACCTTAAAAGCACCGAACGCGAAAATGCGTAAAGTGTCTGAAGATGCGCCATTAATTGAGCGTGTTGAATACGTTTTACAATCACAAATTAATCCACAATTAGCGAGCCATGGCGGTCGTGTTTCCTTAATGGAAATCACCGAAGATGGTTTTGCTATCCTGCAATTCGGCGGCGGCTGTAATGGTTGTTCCATGGTCGATGTGACGCTGAAAGAAGGTATCGAAAAAGAATTACTGAAAATGTTCGAAGGTGAATTAAAAGGTGTTAAAGACCTGACTGAGCACCAACGCGGCGAGCACTCTTTCTACTAATAGATTCTGCTCACCCGCATTTTCTACTGAGTATTAGAGCATCCTCAGCACTCCTGTGGATGCTCTTTTATGACATTTCCCCTAATTTTCCGGTATTTTATGGACCATTTTGAGACACTAACACCTGAACAAGCTTATCAGCACTGGCTAGATGGCACTGCTATCCTTGTCGATGTTCGCGATCCCCAAAGTTTTCGTGCTGGTCACGCGACAGGCGCTTACCACTTAACCAATGAATCACTTCACCCGTTTGTCGAAAAAACAGATTACGAACAAACGATTATGGTGATGTGCTACCACGGTCACAGCAGCCAAGGTGCGGCGCAATACTTAATTAATATTGGTTTTGAATCTGTATATAGCATTAATGGCGGATTTGAGGCATGGTCACGGGAATACCCACAAGCCATAACGGCGCTCTAAACGAGACAACGTATTTATGATCCACATTATCTCTTTTGAAAACCCACGGATGGCTCAAGCGTTTGTCGATTATATGGCTGGACAAAATATCCAACTACAACTCCATCCTTCCAACGACCAACAACATTATGAACTTTGGCTCGCCGATGAGCAGCATACTGAGCAAGTACGCCAAGAGTTAGAAACCTTTTTGCGTAACCCTAATGATCCTCGTTACCTCGAAGCCAGCTGGCAAACGGGTCGCACAGATGCCCAATTTCAGTATCGAAACTATCTGACATTCAGTTATTTAAAACAGCAATCAGGCCCATTAACTATCGCCGTTATTTTGCTGTCTATCGCGGTCTATCTTTGGGTCACCCTGACAGATCCCCGTGTCGTTCTATACTATCTAGGTTGGCCCATTGGTGATCAGCAAAGTGAATTGTGGCGTTGGATAAGCCCAGCGTTCGTTCACTTTTCTATTTCGCACATCGGTTTCAACCTTGCGCTCTGGTGGTTTCTTGCCGGGCAAGTTGAGAAAAAAATGGGCACAGGAAAACTGTTCACCATTTTATTAGTCTCCGCATTATTCAGTAACTGGGGTCAATCCCTATTCAGTGAAAATAACTTCGGCGGCTTATCGGGTGTCGTTTATGCACTGGTTAGCTATGTTTGGCTCACTGGCGAACGTCGCCCAGAAATTGGTATCGGCATCCCTCGCGGGCTCATGGTATTCTCAATTATCTGGTTATTTTTCGGTTACTTTGACTTGCTTGGTATGGACATTGCTAATGCCGCACATACTTCAGGGTTAATTATCGGATTATTGATGGGAATATGGGATAATAGGCTCAGTTTTAAACACCAAGGTTCCAAATAGAACATTTTATAATTAGAGGCTAATGCTGTGAAACAAACCCAGAGACATGATGCAATTGTTGAACTTGTGCGTCTTCAGGGATATGTCAGTACTGAAGAACTTGTCGAACAGTTTGAGGTTAGCCCTCAGACCATTCGCCGAGACCTCAATGATCTTGCTGAACAAAATAAAATCCTACGACACCATGGTGGCGCAGCCTTGCCTTCGAGTTCCGTCAATACCGCCTATAATGACCGCAAAACTATGTGGTCTGAAGAAAAGGCGCGTATTGCTCAACGTGTGGCAAGCCAAATTCCTGACGGCGCAACCCTATTTATTGATATTGGCACAACCCCTGAGGCCGTTGCTCACGCATTGGTTAATCATAAAAACCTGCGAGTAGTGACCAACAACTTGAACGTCGCAACATTGCTCATGGCAAAAGAGGATTTTCGTTTGATCCTTGCAGGCGGTGAAGTTCGTTCTCGCGATGGCGGAATTGTCGGTGAAGCTACCCTCGACTTTATCTCTCAGTTTAGGCTGGATTACGGCATCCTGGGGATCAGCGGGATTGATATGGACGGCTCATTGCTTGAGTTTGATTATCATGAAGTGCGCACCAAGCGCGCGATTATCGAAAATTCTCGTCATGTCATGTTGGTTACCGACCACTCCAAATTTGGTCGAAATGCGATGGTAAATTTAGGCAATATGAACCTAATCAATACCTTGTTTACCACCCAAGCGCCTCCAGCCAGTATCCTAAAGGTTATCGAACAGCATAACGTTCAATTAGAGCTCTGCTAACCCCCTAGCTTTAACCTCCCAATGATGGTAGCTTGCCTACCATCAATTCTTATTTTTTCCTTTCTTTTCATTCTGTTGTCATCCCTTTGTCATATTGCCAACTTATTAAACAGATTAAATTTATACACAAAATGTTATTAGCATCACGCGCTTGTTATTTTTATGGATTACAGGTTGGCAGACGTACAAAATTTGATTACAATCAAATGAGCGAAAACGAACATTATAGAAAATGGTTCGAACATCTCAGGGGGATGCATGGAAACGAAAGACTTGATTGTAATTGGCGGCGGAATCAACGGCGCTGGTATTGCGGCTGATGCTGCTGGGCGTGGATTATCTGTACTGCTGCTTGAATCTCAAGACTTAGCGAGTGCAACTTCATCTGCAAGTTCGAAACTAATCCACGGTGGTTTACGCTACCTCGAACATTATGAATTTAGACTGGTGAGTGAAGCACTTGCAGAGCGTGAAGTCTTATTGCGACTGGCTCCGCATATCGCATTTCCAATGCGCTTCCGTCTACCTCATCAGCCTCACTTACGCCCAGCTTGGATGATCCGTATCGGCCTGTTCCTGTACGACCATTTAGGTAAACGCGTTAGTCTGCCAAGCAGCAAGAGCTTAAAATTCAACCAGAACTCTGTGTTAAAACCTGAACTAACCAAAGGTTTCGAATACTCAGATTGTTGGGTTGATGATGCGCGTTTAGTAGTATTGAACGCTCAAGAAGTAGTACGCAAGAACGGTGAAGTGCGCACTCGTACAAAAGTGACTCGCGCATACCGTGAAGGTGGTCTTTGGGTGGTTGAAGCTCAAGACTTACGTACTGGCGAAACTCATACTTGGAAAGCTAAAGGTCTGGTCAATGCAACAGGACCTTGGGTTAAAGAGTTCTTCGATGACGGCTTAAAACTGAAATCCCCTTATGGTATTCGTCTGATCAAAGGCAGCCATATCGTGGTTCCACGCGCTCACGATGAACCACAAGCATATATCCTGCAAAACGAAGATAACCGAATTGTCTTTGTGATCCCTTGGATGGATGAATTCTCAATTATTGGTACCACCGATGTTGAGTACAAAGGGGATCCAAAAGATGTGAAAATTGACGAAAACGAAGTTAATTATCTGCTGAAAGTGTATAACGACCACTTCAAAAAACAGCTGACTAAACAAGATATTGTGTGGGATTACTCTGGTGTTCGCCCTCTGTGTGATGACGAGTCAGACTCTCCACAAGCTATCACTCGTGACTACACTTTAGATATTCACGATGAAGAGGGTAAAGCGCCATTACTGTCAGTCTTCGGTGGTAAATTAACGACTTACCGTAAACTGGCTGAAGCAGCTGTGGGTAAATTAGCGGCGTACTACCCTAACGCTAGCGGTCCATGGACTAAAAATGGTCAGTTACCGGGTGGCGATATCGAAGGTTGTGACCGCGATGGTTACGCACGTGTATTAACCCAGCATTACCCATGGCTCCCAGAAGGCTTAGCACTGCGTTATGCAAGAACTTACGGCAGCAACAGTAAGTTGATTTTAGCAGGTGCAAACTCACTGTCTGATTTAGGTGAAGCATTTGCCGCAAACGTCTATGAAGCTGAATTACGCTACTTAGTCGAAAATGAGTGGGTTGTAGAATTAGATGATGCAATTTGGCGTCGTACCAAATTGGGCATGTGGCTGAACGACGCTGAGAAACAGCACATTGCACAATGGCTTGCAGAGCACACTAAAGTGGCTGTGACAGCATAATCTCGCAAGAGATACGCAGTAAAGATAGAATCGTAAAAAACTCGTTGTTGTACCAAAAGCGCCTATCTGTGCCCACAGACTGGCGCTTTTACTTTATTATCTTTCTAAGAATTTGATGTTGTCATCAATTCTGGATTGGATCTGTTTCAATGTCGTGGACGTAATTCTATTAGGATAATGTTCATTTGCGATATCGCTAAATTTGCGAGCAACATGGCATAGGCGTGATATCGTCTCATTAGCTTCTTGCGCAGTGATATCCGCATCATCAGCCAATGCTAGCAAATGCCTCTTTCCAATTTTTAGCGCTTCACCCATCACATCCATTTGATGATACCCTCCAGGCCCTTCACAGAACGTCACATCATAGGCAGGCGCCAAAGCCCATTGACCCGACTGAGACAGGGTGTAAGCGAAATTCTTTGGGTGGTCATCACGATTATTAAAGATGACATTAAAGGCCACACGTTCAAATGCAGATTTTTTCTCTCTAATATCATTCGTGCATTTATGTGTTGCACGAAGAAAACTAAGATAATCAATGCTGCCTGGAATTGCATAATCTGCTCCAGTCAAAGCCGCTAAACTTTGAACAGGAATTTTGAAGCCGCCCTGCCTATCAAAGCGTTCAGATGCAAATGCAGCTAGCCCATTTTTTAAATTAAACAGCAATGTGTTTGGGGTTGGGATACCGCAACGTCGTAAACATTCCGAATAGACCATTTCAATAGCGCAAACTTCAGGATGCTCATGTTTTGCAGGGAATTTAACTAGCCAAGCCTCAAGATTTGGCGCAGCAACGGTGGTAAAAATATTCGATTTTGGGTCTCGGTAAACAAGCGCTTTTGGTCTAGCACCTTGAGGTGAACCCCCAATTTGCAATAGTTGCTGTAAAAACTGCTCGCCTTCACCATTTAAAACATCTTGTACTTCTTCCGCTAATTGGTCGAGAGGAATATTAATTTGCTCATCAAGAAGCTCCGTGGCAACAGGCTCAAATGACATTGCCCCAATTGCATTATGCCCAACATACACTAAGCGTTCTAATGCACCGATACGAGCCACATTCAGGCCTCTTCGTCGAAATAATCTGTCCATCAACAACATTCCCCAGCCATCAGGTAATGAATCATAGACAGGTCCAGGTAAACCTAATTGATGAGCAGGAAAATCAGTGCGAAGTTGAGTCTCTTTCAGTGGCAGGAGCAGAGGTGAAAGTTCAAGTCCTCTGCGCTTAGCGGCATCGGAGTATTCAAATGCAATAAGTGGGCGACCTGTAATTGCGGTACTAGAAATCAAAGACCCCCATAACCAATGCTCCCCCCAGCCATTATAATAAACATCAACTTGCTTCAGCATTTCACTTATCCTTTTTCACGCGCTGACGGTTTTTGCTTTCATCGTAACGAACAATATCATCAATGCTGTTTAAATTTGGCATAAACAATCCTTCAAGCTCTTTACTGCGACCAAGCACCATCGCAATACGGATCATGTTCTCAAAACTAACATTTCTCCCTGCCTCTAGGTTTGAAACTGTATTCGCACTCACACCCGCACGTTCCGCGACATCTGCCTGCGTCATTTTTAATGTCAGTCGCTCTAAACGTAATCTTTCACAGAGTTTTTTGACAATTTCACTCGGTTTACTCAAGCTTAAATCCAACATATTGCGCCTTAAGTTAAAATATTACCAATAACACACAATATTATGGATTTAGAAGTCGATTACTGCAAGTTTACTTTTCATACAACCCATGCTTGCTTCCACCTCGCAATCCTGTTTATAATTCACCCGCAATTTTGCCCCTTTTAAAATGAGCCTTTCCGACGATGAACTAAGTACTGCCAGAAAATATCCACAATGCCTTGTTTAAGGTCATTATTTTTCTGTTCTTGGCAGACACAGTTTTCATCGCTTCTTTTTCGAAATATGCTTTTTAAAAGAAAATGCTTCGAAAAATGATCGTGCGAAAGATAGCGTAACATTGTCTGCCCCTCTATTTGGAGGTCTCTATGACAATAGCTAACCCAGCTCTCGCGTGCCATTTTTCACAATTAACCGTCGAGTTCGCTCAGTCCACACTCTTTCCGCCATTGAGTGGTAGCTTATTTAGCCAAAAAAATGCGCTGATTGGTCACAATGGTCGTGGAAAATCCGTATTAATGCGATTACTTGCCCGACAACTCACTCCAACTCACGGCAAAGTTGATTGGCATTTACCGATAATTCATGTGGATCAACTCAACCGCTTAACGGGCGACACCCTTGCTCAAGCGCTAGGCATTGATGCACTTTGGCAAGCTTTTTCGCGCATTGAACAAGGTCGCGGCACCATGACCGATTTCGAGCTAACGGAAGATAATTGGCATCTACCCGCAACATGGGAAACACTGTTAGCGTCTGCGCAGCTAACGGCATCAATGGATGCCGCTATTGAACAACTGAGCGGCGGTGAACGCACTCGCTTAGCGCTATGTCGTGCATTTTTACATCCTGACCACTTTCTTTTGCTCGACGAACCCGACAACCATCTTGACCAACAAGGACGCCAATGGCTAAGTGAAAAACTCAGTCAGCACAAAGCCGGCTGTTTAGTCATCAGCCATAACCGGCATCTTCTCGAAGAGATGGACGCAATTTTTGAATTAACCGATAAAGGCTTAGTGGAATACGGCGGAAATTACACCCTGTATGATGAGCAGAAAACCTTTGCTATCAACGCTATTGAAGCGGAAGGCGAACAACTCGAAAAACAAATTCGCCAAGAGAAAAAACAGCAGCAAGCCAACCTACAAAAAGCCGCTCAACGACGTAAGCAAGGCGAAAATATTCGCTATGGCGGTTCTCAATCCTTACTGTTGCTCGATATGCAGAAAAACAGAGCCGAAAAAAGACAATCCAATGTGGCAGAGCGTCACCAGCGAGTATTAGGCGAATTACAACATCAACATCAGCAAAATCAAGACAAAGTCAGCCATATTCAACCTCAAAAAATGGTACTCAATTACCAAAGCGAAGGTGGGAAAATGCGCATTTTTGTCTCCCAATTAAAGCTACCTTATGGGCAAACTGCGCCACTCTCGTTCACTGCCTATAGCGGTGAGCATTGGCATATTCAAGGACGCAATGGCTCGGGGAAATCCACCTTATTGAAAGTGTTGGCAAATAAGTTGCAGGCACTTTCTGGGGAATCCCGCATTAGCGGTGCTTTTTGCTATTTAGACCAACATCTGAATCTTTTGGATAAATCGTTACCAGTTGCCGAAGCTCTCTATCAATATCAACCAGCAATTTCCGTAGAGCACTGGAGAACTCAATTGGGTATGTTGCGTATTCGAGGAGATAAATCGTTACTACCATTGCGCCAGCTTAGTGGTGGTGAGCAGCTCAAAGCGACGCTCCTAGCTCTGACGCATAGCCCTTATCCTCCCGCTGTTTTACTGCTCGATGAGCCAGACAATCACTTAGATTTAGATTCAAAACAGCTATTGGAAGGGCTATTACGGGATTACCAAGGGACACTATTATTGGTTTCTCACGATGAAGCATTCGTGGAACAGTGCAATATTACCCATGATTTACAACTAGGTGGTTAATAAAGGTTAGATAGTTAACTGTGCGGGCTGTGCTTCGCAGCCCTTTCTTTAATTCACAAAGGTATTTTTAACGCGGGCAGAAACCAGAAAATAAGGAACCCAAATCAAGCAATAAAAACTGCCATTAAAAAAGCTAGTAATGTAGCTATAGTCGATTTCGAGGTGAAACGCGACGGGAAAAGCGATGCGCGAGGCGCCAATTACCACGACATAGAGCATCATCGTAATGATAAACAACCACTTAACCATAGCTTTCTTTTTAACCACCGCAATTAACGACCCCACCATTAATGCGATAATTACCCCAAGGCTGAACTGTACAGCATAAAAACCAGAGGCAAACCCTGACATATAAAAGTCCGATGCTGGATTCGTTGCCAACGACCAAGCACCTTGAACCTCAGAAATATCATTCACCATCATTTTGACCAAATTACCCAGCATATACAGTTGACCTAACAGAGGTAAAATCAGCCAGCCTCCAATCCCTTGGAAGAATTTTTGAGGTTTAGTATGACTCTGCGCAGGTATTTGAGCCGCGGGCAATGATTCGGGATTAGATGATAAATTCACATCCATAGTAATAACCTTTTTATTCTTTACGCTCTTTGAGTTTTTCTTCGATAAATGCTTTCAGAACCAACGCCTGATTATGTTGCGTATCTTTCGCGCTATATAACAACGTGATATCTCCTTGTTGCGCCTTCGTAAATACAGCACACCATTCATCATTTTGCTGAAGTTCTTGCTGATATTTCGTCACAAACTGCTCAAACTGGTCAGTATGTTGATGAAACCATTTGCGCAATTCATTGGAGGGCGCAACCGCTTTGTTCCATTCATCACACTGCAAATCCACCTTTTTGATCCCTCGAGGCCACAGCCTATCCACCAAGATGCGATAGCCATCCTGAGGACTACAAGGGTCATAGACTCGTTTACAGTAAATCATTAGCAGGCTCCACGGTCATTGGGGTTCACTAATTAATAAAAGTATTGCGAACACGCACAGAGACAAAAAAGTAAGGCACCCAAACGAAACAACCAAATAATCCTCGTATCAATTCACGAATATCATTGGAATCTATTTCGAGGTCTAACAATTGATTGGCAAGCACCAAATCAAAAACCATCACAGCCAATGAAAAAATTTGAAAAAAGGCATACACCTTAATAATTAATTTTTTCTTAGTGAAAAAGAGATAACAAAGATACAAGACTGTACCGTAAATAATCGCATTACCAACCATTTCAAAATATATCACTTCTTTGAATAGCGGAATGAAATAGTCTGAACCCGGTGACGTCAATTCACTCCAATATTCAATCACTTCTTGATTATGATGCCAAAGTCTAAACGGCATAAATAGTGCCGAAAAAATCACCCCAAGTAATGGGAAAATCAACCATCCACCGATACCATTTAATTCAGGCTTAGGTTTTGGTACAGGAGGCATTTCATTATTTACTGCGTTCACCTTCACATCCTTGATTTAATTTATGCAGTTAATCTGCTCATCGATTTGCGCAAGAATTTGCTGAATAGATATGAGCAAGCTAAATTAGCACATGATTATCTGAGTCACCTTTTTGCTAAGCTAACATACTCTAACGGCTAAAAATGTAGCGTTTGACGTTTTTTGTCAAAATTTAACCAAAAATGAGCATAAATCAGAAGAAGACGAACTATGGCATCAACACAATCTGTTTCTATATCACTGCCACCTTATTATCGTATTGATGATTTTTTTGCTTTTCACTTGCGAGATCCGCAAAATATCGCTGAGATTGTTGAAAAAAACACCTTGCGCAAAGGGATTATCTGGCAGGAACGTGCTGCGCAAATTCACCTATCCATTAACGACCAAGCCACTGACAATAAACAAGCAATATTGCAGCTTGATGTTGATAATGCAGAAACCTCGCCTTCCTTAAATGAGCTACACACACTTGCGATTCATTTACTCGGATTGAATCAACCCGTTGAGCAATTTGAAGAAAAATACCTTACCCACCCAATACTCGGTAAACTGATTGCGCCACAGCGAGGTATGCGAGTGTATCAATCCGCCACCACGTTTGAAGCGCTCGTATGGGCCATTATCGGTCAACAAATTAGTGTTCTTGCTGCCATCGCCATCCGCCGACGTTTTATTCAAGCTGTTGGGCAACAGCACTCATCAGGAATTTGGTGCTTTCCTACCGTTACCTCAGTCATCAATGTGGACGATGAAATTTTACGACAAGCGGGGTTTTCTCTTGGAAAAATCATCGCCTTACGCGGGCTTTGTAACGCTATTCAAGCGGGTGAATTAGACTTAGACAACGCCGTTACCCCCGAAAATGTCCATGATGTCACCGAAAAATTGCTAGCCATCAAAGGCATTGGGCCTTGGACTGTCAGCTATGGTCTCCTGCGGGGATTTAATTACCTAGATGGCTCCCTGCATGGGGATGTTGCCGTGCGGCGCAATCTACAAACTTTATTAGTTCAAGATGCGCAACCATCCGCGAAAGAAACCCAGCAATGGCTAGCCCAATTTGCACCGTGGCGAGCACTGGTTGCAGCCCACCTTTGGCGCAGCCAATCTGCTGCGGGTTATTAAACAAAAATCCCCAATCCAGTACACCGAATTGGGGATTTATTTATGATACTAATTTTAGGGTGCTACTCGATTAGATAACAATTAACGCAACCAGTTGGTTTTCACCAATTGCACCACCTCATCACCACGACCGCTCATAATCGCCTTCAACATATATAAGCTAAAGCCTTTGGCTTCTTGCGCTTCAATTTCCGGAGGCATTGAAAGCTCTTGCTTCGCCGTCAATACATCCACAACAACTGGACCATCATGGGCAAAAGCTTCTTTCAGCGCACCGTCCAGATCTTCACTTTTCTCAACGCGAATGCCTTTGATACCTGCCGCATTGGCAATCGCAGCAAAGTTTGGATTCTGTAAATCGGTGCCCGCAGTCATAAAGCCTGCAACCTTCATTTCCATCGCTACAAAGCCCAACACACCGTTGTTATGAATGATGATTTTTACTGGTAATTTCATCTGCGACAGTGAGATAAAGTCACCCATCAACATACTGAAACCGCCATCACCACACATCGCAACCACTTGGCGATTTTTATCAACAGCTTGCGCACCAATCGCTTGCGGCATTGCGTTGGCCATCGAGCCGTGGTTAAACGAACCGATCAGACGACGTTTACCATTCATTTTTAAGTAACGCGCAGCCCACACCGTTGGTGTGCCCACATCGCAGGTAAAGATAGTGTCGTCGTTCGCCAACTCGCTCAATTTGGTAGCTAAATATTGTGGATGGATCAACCCTTCATGACCCGGCTTAGCCAAATCATCCAACCCTTTACGCGCCTCGGCATAGTGCTTCAGTGCGCCATCCAAATGTTTGCGGTTCTGTTTCGCCGTTAAATGTGGCTGTAAGGCAGTCAATGTCGCCTTAATATCCCCGATTAGCCCCATATCAATATGACAATGGGAGCCTAAGCTTCCGGCATTCAGGTCAATCTGAATAATTTTCGCATCAGTTGGGTAGAACGGACGATACGGGAATTGGGTGCCTAGCAATACAACGGTATCCGCATTCATCATCGCGTGGTAGCCAGATGAGAAACCGATTAACCCCGTCATGCCCACGCTATTTGGGTTATCCCACTCAATATGCTCTTTACCACGCAGCGCATGTACCACTGGTGCATTCAAGGTTTCTGCTAGTTTCACCACTTCATCATGAGCGCCAGCACAACCATTACCGCAGAACAATGTGATATTTTCTGACTGATTCAATGCTTCTGCTAGTTTTTCAATTTCAGGGCGCTGAGGCATGATCAAAGGTGCTTGTGGCTGATACCACTCTTCTTTCGCCGATTCTGGTGCATCTTTCAGGGCGATATCACCCGGTATAACGACAACGGAAACGCCTTTATTCAGGATCGCTTTACGCATCGCAATACCCAGAACTTGTTGAATTTGCTCAGGGTTAGTTACCATTTCACAATAGTGGCTACATTCACGGAACAGTTCTGTTGGGTGGGTTTCTTGGAAGTAATTACTACCGATTTCACTCGATGGGATATGTGCAGCAATGGCTAATACAGGTACACGGTTACGATGGCAATCATACAACCCGTTGATTAAGTGCATGTTACCGGGTCCACAAGACCCCGCGCACACCGCTAGCTCGCCCGTTAGTTGCGCTTCTGCGCCCGCGGCAAATGCAGCCACTTCTTCATGACGGGTGCCTAACCACTCAATAGCCCCTTGCTTACGTAAACTATCCGTTAAACCGTTTAATGAGTCCCCAGTGACTCCCCAGATGCGCTTAACACCTGCGTTATCCAGTACTTTCGCAATATAGGATGCAATACTCTGTTTTTTCATAATGGCACTCTTTTTAAGTCGGATTAAATTCAATGTATTCTTGTTAACAATGACATATTTAACAAGAGGTGCTAATTTTCAAATACGCTTAATAATATGTATTTGATTCTAACTAAATCGATTCCCCATTCCTACCAATGCAGTACATTCAAAAACAGAACAAGATATTCATCCGCGAATATCGAAAGAAGAATGAGATAACAGGACAAATTTAAGGTCGTAAAAAGAGGGTTAGTTTCAGTTATGAACAACCCAGCAAAATCCCGTTTATTTTGCGCGCATCGAAAGTCATAAATATCTTTATATTTTCCAAAGAACGATTCCAAATTGATAACCTGCACCTAACGTCCAAAATAAGACAATATCTTCATCACGGAGTAAATTCTTTTTCTGGTGGCAATAATAAGCAATAAATGGGCTGGTTGCCCCTGTATAACCATATTCATCCGCAATATATTCTATTTTTTTATTAGGAATATTTAATTCTTCTGCCAATTCTGAAATATTGCTTTTCATTACCTGAGAAAAGAAAAAACAACTTATATCATCAATAGTTAACCCATTATTTTTTAATAATTTGTCAATGTGATAAATAGCATGAGGCAAACACTCTTTTGTTGTAAATTTACCCCAGTAAATTTTCTCATCTTGCATATTTTGGCTCTGTGAAAAACCATGCTTAGGAAAACGAGTCTCCCGGCAAAAACTCGAATCCGTATAATAAAAGCTATCCATCAAACCAGAGCTTGTCCCGTTTTGTACTTTTTCTAATGTCATAGCAACTGCTGCATCCCCAAAGAGAACTGATGGGAATAGCTCATTTTGATTACATAGATTTGAAAGATGGTCCGAGGCAACAATAAGGGCTTTTTTAGCTGTTTTTTTCATCTTTAGTATGATCGCAGCCTGCTCTAACGCCATTAACATTCCGAGGCAATTACCGTTAATATCAATACATACACACTCATTTTTTAAGGCTAAATGATGATGTAAATATAGGGCATTAAGTGGTGACAAATATTCCATCGTCGTTGAGGCAAATATCAAAACATCGATATCTTTATCACTAATTGGGGCTAATGCATTAATCGACATCGTCAACGCATTTTCATCAGGCTGGATCGTGATATATCGCTGCTTCTGCCCAAAATCATTCAATAATTCCGGTAAATTTTTGACATTTGGATACTTATCAAAATAATATTGGTTATTCCTAATATTTTCAGGATGGTAGATATGAATAGATGAAATTTTTATTGCCTCATTCATTGCATTTCCCTTATCTGTATTAGTTTACCCACAAGGTATAACCCACCAATTAATAAAAAACAATCGACACAAACCACCGCATTTTACATTTTGTCGATATTATTGTATTATTGGATCATATTTGACTATCTAAAGGTGACATTTTTGCTTTATTTTAAAAACACAATAAATAAGTATTTCCCTATCAATACACTTCGTTATAAAAACTTGATATAGCTTATTCAACAAGCTTATTAATCAATAAATTTCCATTCAATTAGTTTAGATACTGCATTTAATTATCCATACTAATTTTCATTATTTGCAGATTGTCCGAGCAAATCGGATCGGGAAACCCACATCTTAAAATTCAAATAAGAGGATGGTTCCATGAAGCTCAGAAAGAAAAAAGAAAAACCATTAAATATCAACGATATTACAATTATTGATGATGGAAAATTGAAAAAAGCAATCACAGCGGCTTCGCTGGGTAATGCGATGGAATGGTTCGACTTCGGTGTTTACGGCTTCTTAGCCTATGTACTGGGTCAAGTCTTCTTTCCGGACGCATCACCGAGCGTTCAGATGATTGCGGCGTTAGCCACTTTCTCCGTGCCTTTCTTGGTTAGACCCCTTGGGGGCGTTGTCTTCGGTATTCTCGGGGATAAATACGGCCGACAAAAAGTATTGTCCATGACCATTATTATTATGGCAATCAGTACCTTCTGTATCGGTCTGATCCCATCATATGAGAGAATTGGTATTTGGGCGCCTATCTTATTACTGCTCGCTAAACTGGCTCAAGGTTTCTCCGTGGGTGGTGAATACTCTGGTGCTGCTATCTTTGTTGCTGAGTATTCCCCAGACCGTAAACGTGGCTTTATGGGCAGCTGGTTAGACTTCGGTTCTATCGCAGGTTTTGTGATGGGTGCGGGTGTCGTCGTGCTGATTTCAAGCCTTGTCGGTGAAGCTAACTTCCACGATTGGGGATGGAGAATTCCGTTCTTCTTAGCCTTACCGCTAGGTATTATCGGTCTCTATTTACGTCATTCATTGGAAGAAACCCCTGCATTCCAGCAACATATTGAAAGTTTAGAGCAGCAAGACAAAGCCAATATCCAGAATCCACCGAAAGTCTCTTTCCGTGAAGTTGCATCTAAATATTGGAAAAGCTTGATGATTTGTGTCGGCTTAGTTATCGCCACTAACGTGACGTACTATATGCTGCTGACCTATATGCCGAGCTATTTATCCCATAATTTGAACTACTCAACCGACCACGGTGTGTTGATTATTATCGCCATTATGATTGGTATGCTGTTTGTACAGCCAATCATTGGTTTAGCCAGTGACAAAATTGGTCGCCGACCTTTCGTTATCATGGGCAGCGTGGGGTTAATTGTGTTGGCTTACCCCGCATTTATGATGATTAATAGCGGTTCTGTTGGCTTAATTTTTGTCGGATTGTTGATTCTTGCGGTATTACTCAACTGCTTTACAGGGGTGATGGCATCGATTTTACCGGCTATTTTCCCTACCCATATTCGTTATAGCGCATTAGCCATCGCTTTTAATATTTCGGTATTAATTGCGGGTGCAACACCAACAGCGGCGGCATGGTTAGTTGAAGCGACTAATGACTTGTATATGCCTGCATATTATCTGATAGTCATTGCATTGATTGGTCTGTATACCGGTATTAGAATGCCAGAAACAGCTAATAAACCACTACGTGGTGCAACGCCTGCAGCCTCAGATAAAGCGGAAGCAAAAGAAATTTTGAGTGAGCATTTTGACAATATCGAACAGAAAGTTGAAGATATCGAACAACAAATTGCTGAGCTGGAAAAACAGCGTCAATCGCTAATCAACCAGCACCCAAAATTAGATTAACCCTTAAAAAATAGCGAGGAAAGCGATGTCGGCTTGTCACTTAGTTTGGTTTCGCAACGATCTACGAGTCACCGATAATAAAGCGCTTACCTTTGCTTGTGAGGATCCTACTGCCACTGTGATTGGCGTCTATATTGCGACGCCAGAACAGTGGGCAACTCACAACGTATCACCAAGGCAAATTGCCTTTTTGCATCAAAACCTGGTGGAGCTACAACACGCTTTAGCGAAACGAGGTATTCCCCTGATTTGCCATACCACTGCGACCTTTGCGGATTCCGTGAAATGGTTGCTGGATTTTGCCCAACAGCAAAATGCCACAGGGTTATATTTCAATCACCAGTACGAGTTAAATGAACGCTTGCGAGATGAACAGTTACGCCAGCAGGCGCAACATCTGAATATTTTCACCTATGATGATGCGCTATTACTTACGCCAGGTTTAGTGACGACGCAAAAAGGGGATATGTACCAAGTCTATACCCCGTTTCGCCGCGCCTTTTTGAGCCAATTGATGATGAGTGATTTTCGCTCGTTTCCCGCCCCCAAACCACGGGAAGCGGCATTAGCCGTTGAAAATACACTTCCACTTTTTGCTCACCAATCCGTTGAAATTTCACCGCAATTTATTGCCGGAGAACAAGCTGCATTAGCAAAGTTACGGCAGTTTTGCAGCGAGCGCGTACAAGATTACCAACGCAACCGAGATATTCCCGCCATTGATGGTACTAGCCAATTATCCCCCTATTTAGCCCTTGGAGTGCTTTCGCCTCGCCAATGTGTGAATCGCTTATTGGCAGAGAACCCGCAGGTTTTTGACTCCCAAGAAAGTGGCGGTTTTAGCTGGCTAAATGAATTAATTTGGCGAGAATTTTATAGTCATCTATTGGTCGCTTTTCCGCGCCTTTGTCGTCACCAACCGTTTATTGAATGGACGCAGCATATTCAATGGAACCCCGATGATGCTGTATTTTCGACATGGAAAAACGGGCAAACAGGCTACCCGATAGTAGATGCCGCCATGCGCCAACTCAATCAAACGGGCTGGATGCATAACCGGCTACGGATGATTGTGGCGAGTTTTTTAGTCAAGGATTTGCTAGTCGATTGGCGCAAAGGGGAACACTACTTTATGAGCCAGTTAATTGATGGCACTTTGGCGGCGAATAATGGCGGCTGGCAATGGTCAGCGTCAACGGGTGTTGATGCCTCACCGTGGTTCCGTATTTTTAACCCAACCACTCAGGGGAAAAAATTCGACCCACAAGGGACGTTTATCCGCGAGTGGCTCCCCGAACTTCGCGATGTTCCCGAGAAGTTTATTCACGAACCCCATACATGGGCTGAATCTCACCAAGTTTCTCTGAGCTACCCAACCCCGATTGTTGACCATAAGCAGGCAAGGTTGATGACGTTAGAAGCGTTTGAGGCGGGGAAGCGGGACAGCATAAAAATAGAATAAATTTTATTGATTTAACTTAAACCAATCCCTTATCGTTGAATTCTTGCAAAACCCGTCTATAACCCGACGCCATTACCGATATAAATAATTTTGACAATAAAAATTTTATATCACCCATCCCAAAAGTAACGTCTAGTTACTATAACCACGGCGATAATAAATATTTTTCAGCTTAGATTATATTAATTACTCGTATTTAGACTAAACTTAAAAGTGAAAGCCAATACAGCCAACTTGCTTGTATTTGAATTAACTCTCAATACTCGAGATACCAAAGTACGACAAGCGAATAAACCATACTGGATATCAAAGCACTGCTAATTGCATAAATAAATATTGCCTCTATTACGTGATAAATGTCGCTGCAGCTTGAAAGTTGGCAAGTATAAAACTAGCTCAGTTAGGAGATCCGTCATGAAATACTTATCCTTAATTGCAACCGTTATTACGGTACTAATCTCTAGTTTTTCGTTTGCTTATGCTATTTCTAATGCAGCTAATTCCGCTAGCGGTGGCACTATCACTATAACTGGCGCTATCTATGAACCTCTATGTAACGTGAGAATTAGCAATAGCGAAAAGATTGATCTTATATGTTACCGAAATGGTCAGAATTTAGCTAAAACAAGTTCGCTGAAAAATGCGAAAACACTTAGCTCTAATCTCTTAAAAATGAAATATAGCCAGTTCAACAATAAACCAACTTTAAATATAAATTATAATTAACTATTCATTTATGTTCGGGATGTTTATTTAATATCCCGAATCATCTATTTTATAGGATTAATCCATATACTTATATGATATTTTATATGGATGTATTTATTATATATTAAGTCGCAAAGTTGCTAGCTAGACGAGTTTATCACCTAGCTAAATCTCAAATTATTCAGAGCATTAAAAATATTAGTGTTTGTTTAGCATAAAGGTTGCTTTACTACGTACAATACCAGGCACAACAGCTTCGCTGCCATATCGAACAATTCGAGCAGAAAATGCAACATTGACTGAGGACGCTGCTCCTGATGATGGTATTGATAATGATTGCCAGTTATTTGTATTTGAAATAACACCTCCTGTAGCGGCGAGATTCAAAAGTGGTATTTTAGTGTTATTTGAATTAAGAATTTCAATAGCAACCCCTTTTGCTGTAGACCCCATATTAGAGTCAAGTAGCAATACATCCGTTACGTTTTTGCTTATATTCTCTATTCCAGGTGCAAAACCATAATATATACCTGTTGAACCAGCATCGCATTTTACCGTAACAGAAAAATTAACTGGCGTTGACGGTAAAGCGTTAGCAGAATGAGAGCCCAGTTGTACATTTGTATCATTTTTTTCTATGTAGCATGAATTTACTGCGGTTGTACTCGTCCCGCGCAATCCTACTGTGAAGAATGAAAATACTTCAGGGGCACCAAATCCAAGATTCCCTGCTATTTGCTCGTTAATGCCAGGACCTTTAAAATAAACAAACCCTCTTACATACGGGGGAATTACCGGATTAAAACCGCTGGCCGTTACAGCTACATTAGAACGAACCTGTCTGTTAGTCACTCCAGAAAAATGCTTCCCTTTTATCAAAATATAATTTGAGTTTTTTGGATCAATATCGTACCCAATTCTTTTTGTCCTATTCGGCTGATTGTTAAATGCAGTGCCTGCACTAACTCCATTCCCTAAAAAAAATTCAAAGTTAACACCTGAAATAGGGGTGTTATTGGCACCAGTAATCCACATTGCCCAGTACGGTATCCCACCTATGGTTTGAGCAGGCGTTAAATGTTCATCATATGCTCTAAAGACATAATAACCTTCAAAAATTTGAGATGCATCTGATAATGCACAGCGAAATATTACCGTCTCTGCGGTGATTCCATATACTTCTGCCATTTGTGCGCCAGAAATATAGTCCTGACTTAATTGCGTTCCTGCTGGTTGAAACTGCAATCCAGAAATCGTAATTGGGTTTGACGTTCCTATTTGAATAAATCCACCTGTATTTAAAGGTGTTACTATACTGCAAATTGCATTAGCCAAGAAAGATGTAAACATTAGGCTTGCACACATAATTAATTTCACTTTTTCATTAATCAACATGTTTACCTCAATAAAAATAACAAATAGAATCAAAGACAGTATTTTTATTAGAAATGCTGTAATCTAATTTACAACGTTGGTTTTCTTTATCGCCCCATTTAATAAAAATAGTGCCACTATCAGATTGAGAAATAAAATGAACTAACCCACCCTGACCAACTAAACCAATTTTATTATTGGAACTATCATAGACATCAGAGCCAAATGGTATAGCTGATTTATCTTGTAATAAAATTCGATAAGAAATATTAATGCCTTTTTGGGTATTAAATTTAACTAATACAGCAGTTCCAGCGTAAGGCGCAACTTTTGCCATATTATTATCAATCTCAACATCTGAGCTCATATTTTGAGAATCAAGGTATAAAGTATTATATTGGTATGGCATTAGCGATGGAACAACAGCTTGCCCATGCTTATTCAAAACAATATTACTCCATGAAGATATAGATGCACCTTCACCACCTTCTGCCTCAACAATCGCAAACGTATCACCTAAATAACGTGAAGGGATAGCCCCCCCCCCCCTCGTAAATAACAAATGCGCCATTTGCACCTGCCGAGAGTGAACTATAATCACGCCCTTGCGAATACCCAGCATTCACCGAAGCTGATGACAACTCTTTTTGAATACTCGTTGAAAAATTACTATTTGAATGACCAACATCACTTGCTGTCGCATTCCATGAAATAGAATTGTCCTCACCAAAAGAACTACTCACACTGGTATTATTTGACCAACGATCACTAGAATCAGAACGTGTCACAGAGCTACTTAAAACCGTATTTTGTTCAGGATACCAAAGAGAAAACGGTATTGTGACACTCAACATGTAGTTGTTATCACTACCTTGCTCACCATTACGATATAATTTCATATAAGTAAGACTATAGCCGATACCTTTAAAATTATTCATGTAGCCAGCTTGTAATTGCTTACTATCTGGTAAGTTATCACGCCAAGTTTGTAGTGCCCCACTCACATATATGGAACCGTAATAAGCCAGACTCTGATTGACGGTTAAAACATATTGAGCTTTCCTTGGGTTAATTGATTCACCGTTATATAAATAGCTATCACGATATGTATCTGCCTCATATAAACTTAAATAATTTTGTGATTCATAACGGTAGCCTGCTAACGCAATGTTAGTGCTTGTAGATTGGATATCTTTATTCCAAGTCATCCTAGCTCGTGTGCCTTTATATGTTTCATTGTTATTTAATTGAGACTTTGAGCTAGCCATATCAAAACTAAAAGCACCAATTTGAGTATTAACCACTAAACCTAGCATTCCTGATTGATATTTATTGGTGTATTGCATACCTACAAATGGAGTTAAAATATTATTTAAACCGTATTGCACGGTTGATTGCACAAATACATTTGAAGATGTGTTTGGTCCTCGCAATTCACCACTCACAATACTGTAATCAACCTGTCCAGGTCTCAATAAACCAGGAACTGTGGCAAATGGAACAATATATGTTGAGATACTACCATTTGCCTCGGTTACTTCTACGGTTAAATCACCACCATAACCCGTGGCATAAAGGTCATTAATCACAAACTCGCCTGGCGATACGTTCGTTTCATAGATCGTATAACCATTTTGAATAATTTTTACTCGCGCATTACTATTGGCAATTCCTCTAACTGTTGGGGCAAATCCTTGTAAAGATTGTGGTCGCATGCGATTATCGGTAGCTAACTCTGCACCTGTATAGGAAAAACTGTCAAAAAGACTACCACTAGTAAATGATTGCCCTACGGTTAATTCACTCTCAATTTGAGGGAATGCGCGTTGAATATAAGTTCTAATACTTTCATGATGAAATTTATCATTTTGGTTGTATTGAATATTTGATTGATGACGGACTCGATATAATCCTAAATTTAGTCCTGCATTAATATTTCCATAGGCAGAATGCTCATTCTCACCATGACTACGACTACTATAAGCATTGACGTTATAGTTCATAAATAGTGCAGGGACTCCTTCATTGAGAGAGTTAATGGGTACATAGCCACGAGCATATTCTTCCATCATTGCTTGAGGAATCAATATATCCAACCGTAAAACATCTTGTTTCAAATTAATTTTTACATCGTTTGAAAGCGCGGAAAGATCTTCACATTGACCATTTGATTTCACTAACGACAAAAATTCCGGCTTTATATTAAAGCTATTGATCTCATTTAGAGTTAAGCAAGGAATAACTCGACCTTTATCATTCTCATAAAATAAAATATTTTTGTTATAAATAAATTCATTATTTAGATAAATATCAACCGACCAATCTCCAGGAGAAATTTGATCTTCTGAAATTTTGTCAATAGAAATAGACTTTGCATTACCAACTAAAAAGCCTTCATTATATGAGTATTTTTTTTCATTCTGAATTTGTTCAATAGCAAAAGAAAAACTACTCATTCCTAAACTCAAGGATACAAGTGCAAATATTAATTTAATTTTCATATCAATACCGTATTGTTATATATTCGACTCATATGAATCTACACCACCGTAATCATTAATTACGCTGTAGTTCATTTTTTTAGAGTTAAGAAATTCATTCGGTATCGAATTACCATTTTCATTACCAAGTGAAATGGTTGAGAATGGCGCCACCATATTATTTTCTAATTTTAATTTTTTTGAATTATTCGAAATGGTAATATCCTGTAAAGTAACATACCATGGTGAATCATTTTTTACTAAAACCCTATTACCTTTCTCTGATTTCTCAAATGAAAATTTGAGCTTTTCATTTATTAACGCAGGCATACCAATCCCTTCGGGTCTAAAAAATAATTTTATTCTCGTCCTAATCGCAATTTGCATGGTATTTTGTTGTTTTTCAATCGCATCTTCATTTTCTGGTGGAACTTCTAATATATTTAAATAATAGATGGATTCTTTATTTTTAGGTAATGGTTCACCAAGATAGGTTATGCGTAAATTTTGTCCTGAGTTTGATCCCATTTTAAAAATAGGTGGAGTAATAGCAAATGGTGTTTTAATATTTTCAGGCGGCTCATCGGGGTTACCATTATCCAACCACACTTGAACAAGTGCTGGCCATTTATTTTCATTAACGAGTTGTACAATTTTACTTTTAGAGTTTTCATTATAAACCACGCGAGTGCCATTTATAATCACACTAGCATAAATCGATGTTGATATAGCAAATAATGAGAAAAATAAAATAATTTTATTTCTGATTGATGCTTGAGTTATCATAATGACCTAACCTTGAAATCATCTACTTTATTAAAAATATTTTCCTGAGGTACTGAAATTAATAATCATTATATTAATTAAAAATCATTATTAATTTTTTAATACAGCAAAGTGGAAAATATATTTCCACTTTGCTGATTATCTATATCATGAGGGTATTTTCTCTGACATTACTACACTTATGGGTATGTAATTGAATAGTTCACTTGTGCTACAACAACACCTGCGTTAGTAACCGGGGTTTTAGCAAAATAGTAAGCTTGGAATGGTAATGTTGCACTACCGCTAACAATAGTTGTCTGTCCTGCTACACCGCCATTAACTACAGCCTGCGTACCTGCAGCATCAGCTAAACGAATTTGGACACCCGCAGGACCTTGTGTTGGATTTAAATTTCCATTGCTAGTATCCGTATTTGTTGTATTTTCAAAGTTGGCTGCTACAGCGACGTTTGAAGTACAATTTGATAATAGCAAATCAAACTGTGTTACACCGGCAATATCCCCAGCATTTGCTAACGCCGTTGTTGAGACTTTAGGTAAGGTAACAGTGAAATCTTTGCTGCCCTCACTTGAAGAGATATCGCAAGTTGTTGCAGTAATTTCACCATTAAAAGTAATAACACCATTTTCAGCCATAACTGATGCCGAAATTGAAGATGTAACTAACAAAACTAAAAGAGATTTTTTCATATTTGACCTTTGTAGAATAAAACGAATGCTATCCTTTATTAATAGTAATAAGGATAATTAATAACCTATATTGATAAATAGATTTTAGCTAAATCCCTTTAGTACAACTTCCGAAAACTAAATAACTATAGAATTTGCAATGAATATGTTTTTTTCATAAATTGCCTTATCATAATCTGATAATAAAACTGCGATGCTCACATTAAATGCATTGGCAAATTTAACTAATGATTCAACATCAAGTCTATTTATTCCTCGTTCGAAACGCGAGATTTGCTGTTGGCTTATTCCTGTTATCTTTCCTAACACTTCACCACTCCAACCATTTTGTAATCTGAGTGATTTAATTCTTTGACCAATTTCCAATGAGTATTTATATCTTTCCATTTCCATGAGGGTACCTCTGAATTAATTATTCATGACTTGATTCAGACTGGTTCATAGCAAACATATTACCCACTTAAAGTTTAAAGACAAATAACCTCACTCATTAAAGAGTAAATTGAAATTAAGCAATTACTTGTTCTAGCCATACAATTCTCACAAAAATAAAATCAATTTAAACAAAATGTTACAAAACAACACACAGGCAGAATTAACACCTAAATCAATAAAATTAAACGAGACAAATAAGATAAAACACCTACTTAAAATTATAATATCGACATTAAATCCAAAAAAACTCATTTTATAATCTAATATATAACATTTTAGTTACATTTTTAGAGTGCTATAGCTATCATGTATATACCTAATTTAAATCCTTATTAAAAAACATCTAAATATAGCCGTCAGATAATGATTTAAAAATGAGTAAAGAATTATTTTTTGTTAATGTAATAATAAAAATACTTATTTTTACATATCTTTTATTTATTTCACTTTCCAGACAAATTATAAAAAAATCTAAAAATTATTTTTATAACTGACATTGAAATCATCAAAAATAATTCATGTTAATAAATTACAGATTATCAATAAAATAAGTAAATGATTTTTATTATTCTTATAATACAATAGTTACTCCATTTTGGTGTATAACTACCCCGCAGAAGCGGATTCAATATATTTAAGTTTGCCTGAATTGTTCATAAAGAAATTAAAATATAAGTGAAAATTAATAGAATAACCCATTTCCATTTCCAACATAAATTAAGTAGCAATTCACCATTATTCTTATCTGGTTAGTAAATATTATAACCCTTTGTTTTTTATTAAATTATATTGCATACCGTATAGCTAAATCGATGATTAAATTCTTTCTGTATCCACCGCTCATTCAGCTCCATCACCAATATTTTCCGTACTAACACCGAAACACACCATGCTGAATATGTAATAACCTATGAAAAAATAGTAAATATCCGTACTCCCTACACTTTTTCCCCCCAATCCCCAATTTGATCAATCCTAAATAAAAATTACTGGTTATGATAATCAGACAACAACAATAGGAGGCAATAATGCAGGTGATTTTACAGGTTGATTTCCCATACCAAGGCCCATGGGGTGAAGAGATGGCAACGGCAATGGAAGGATTAGCGCAATCCATTAACCAAGAGCCGGGGTTTATTTGGAAGATTTGGACTGAAAACCAACAAACTCAACGGGCGGGAGGCATTTACTTATTTGCTAACCAAGCCGATGCGCAAGCATATCTCGAGATGCACAGTGCGCGACTCAAATCCTTTGGTGTACCTGAAGTCAGCGGGCAAATTTTTAGTGTGAATACCGCACTCAGCCAGCTTAACCAAGCACAATTTATTCAAAAATAGTTTTAATGGAGAGGGCATTTTGCCTTCTCTTATCCCGTTAAAATTTACTCAGTAAAATCCAATTCATCGACATCCACAGATTGATGAATAACGCGGGAGATAAAAATAAATGGGGTTTGGGGCATGTAATAAATGGAATGTTTTTTAAACTCAAATCGCCTCATCCCTTCACATACCCAATGACATTCTTTACCTATCCATGGCGAACTAGCCAGTAACTCAAACGTTTTTTTTAATTCATTATGGTATTTTTTCGCTTGATTGACACCGAACTGCCGTATTGTGTAACGAGCAATTTGATAAATATCCTCTTCCGCAACTTGAGAAATTTTATACATTTAAATCCTTTTCCGCTCTGGCAAAAATGTCATCCATGCTGCTTTCACTTTCCGGTGAATTCAGTCCATCCAATACCATCTTTCTCACATACTCAAGGCGTTGTTCTCTCTCTTCCATCATACGCAATGCGTCCCTTATCACTTCTGATGTATTACCATAGCGGCCAGACTGGATCATATCGCCAATAAAACGGTTGAAATGCTCCCCCAATGTCACACTTGTTACTCTCGCCATAAACTCACCCACCATCGAATTGTATTACTCAGTCATACAACTATAGCAATGAATTTCTGTTGCTTCCAGCCAGCGAAAGAGAGGGCATTTTGCCCTCTCTGATAACTTCGCCCTCAAAAATCCCCGTGGCGACGCTCCACAAGCGTTAAAATACTGTACAGCGCCACAATGTCATTGTGCTGATTAAACACTTGGACATCCCACTCGATAACCCCATTAGGCTTATCTTCGGCTTTTTTCTGGGCTTTTTTGATCTTTTTCTTGCACGTTAAGCGCACTTGGATGGTATCGCCAATTTTGACTGGCTCGATAAAACGCAAGTTTTCCATCCCATAGTTCGCGATAACAGGCCCGACTCCCGCATCCACAAACAGCCCTGCTGCTGCCGATACCACAAAATAACCGTGGGCGATGCGCTCACCAAACATGGATTGCTCGGCGCCAAGTTTATCCACATGCACATAGAAATTATCCCCGCTGAGACAGGCAAAATTCACAATATCCGCTTCAGTTACCGTGCGTCTCGCGGTCAGTAACGTATCGCCAATCACTAACTCTTCGAAATATTTACGGAACGGATGCACCACATCAGCAATAGCCTCAGCGCCGCGCATCCACTGCTTACTAATCGCAGTCAACATGGATGGGCTGCCTTGCAGTGCCGTGCGCTGCATATAATGTTTTACTGCTCGCAAGCCGCCCAGCTCTTCACCGCCCCCGGCACGCCCCGGTCCACCATGTACCAACATTGGCAAAGGTGAGCCGTGCCCCGTGGATTCTTTTGATGCTGCTTCATCCAGAATAAACATCCGCCCATGCGCCCGTGCCGTTGCGCGGATCACCGTCTGCGCTACTTGGCTATCGGCAGTCACCAGCGAACCGACTAAGCTCCCGCCTCCTAGCGCCGCCAATTGCACCGCTTGATCTAACCCGTCATAACTCATTAATGTCGCCACGGGACCAAACGCCTCGGTTTCGTGTACCGCTTGATGCACAAATGGCTCGGCACAGTACAGCAATGTCGGTGGGAAAAATGCCCCTTTCTCGCTATCGCCACCCACCACCTGCATATTGACAAAGCTACCACCACATAAGCGTTCGCAGCCATTGGCTAGCAGATAATTCACTTTGTCCTGCACATCTTGGCGCTGTTCAAGGTTAATCAATGCGCCCATTCGAACCCCTTCGGCAGCAGGGTCACCCACCACGACATTCGAGATGCGTTTTAGGAGGGCATTTTTCACATTTTCCAACTGAGTTTTAGGGACGATAATGCGGCGAATTGCAGTACATTTTTGCCCTGCCTTCGTCGTCATTTCATTAACCACTTCTTTGATAAACAGTGCAAATTCAGGTTGCTCAGGCTGAACATCTGAACCTAAAATGGCGCAGTTTAATGAGTCCGCTTCCATGGTAAAAGGCACAGATTTTTGATTGATGCGCGGGTGAGATTTGAGTTTTTGTCCAGTGCCTGCTGAGCCTGTAAAGGTCACCACATCTTCAAAATCCAAGTGGTCGAACATATCCCCAACGCCGCCACAAATTAATTGAATCGCCCCTTCGGGAACTAACCCGCTCTCCATCATCAGTTTCACCATTGCGTGAGTCAGTTGGGCGGATGCGGTGGCAGGTTTGATAATAGCAGGCATCCCCGCTAACCACGTTGGCGCTAGTTTTTCTAGCATACCCCAGCACGGAAAGTTGAACGCATTGATGTGCAAAGCCACGCCACGGCGCGATGTTAAAATATGGCGGGCAACAAACTGCCCCTGTTTTGATAGCGGGATCATCTCGTCTTCTGACCACACGGTATCATCCGGCAGCTCACGGCTTGCCAGTCCCGCATAGGAAAATAGGGTGCCGATCCCCCCTTCGATATCCACCCAACTGTCTGATTTAGTGGCGCCAGTCTGGGCAGAAATGACATATAACGCCTCTTTATGGGCAAGTAAATGTCGAGCAACTGCTTTAAGCATCTCTCCACGCTGTTGAAACGTTAATTTCCCTAGCGCCTCGCCACCGACATCACGCCCGTACTGTAAGCTTTGCGCTAACGGTAGTCCTTCAGAGGTCACGGCATAGAGTGCTTCATTGGTCAGCGCATGAAAAATCGGACGACCTTCCCCTGCTCCCGTTGCCCACTTCCCCATAATGTAACTTGTTAAATGTTGCATGTTCCATCTCCAGAAAAACGACAATAAACTAGATTTAGATATTAAATATGTATCATATAAACAATCATAGATGCCAATCGAAATTTAACAAATAAAATACAAATAGGGTTGATTTGAATGTTTGCGGCAAGAACCAAACAAAAAATGATGATTTCATTACATTGATTTATATGAATATAATTTAATTACTTGTGAGGTGAATCGCAAAAACCCCACAAACAGCATTGATCTTATTGTTAACTATTCCTAGCATTGATGTTAAATAAATGTGTTCCATATTTTTACATTAACTTAATTTTTATGAATCACTTTAATGGAAAATAACAATGAGCGAGCAAAACCAAATCCACTTCGATGCCAAAATCGAAGCCGACATCGCAATCGAGCCAAAAGATTGGATGCCCGATGCTTACAGACAAAACCTCATTCGCCAGATTGGGCAACACGCCCATTCAGAAGTGATTGGCATGCTGCCGGAAGCCAACTGGCTCAGTCGCGCGCCAACTCTACGCCGCAAAGCCGTTCTGCTGGCAAAAATTCAAGATGAAGCAGGACACGGTTTGTACCTCTATAGCGCCGCAGAAACGTTGGGATGTACTCGCCAAGATATCTACCAAAAAATGCTCGACGAAAAGATGAAATACTCCTCCATTTTCAACTATCCGACGCTCAATTGGGCGGACGTGGGCGTGATTGGCTGGCTGGTTGATGGTGCAGCGATAGTTAACCAAGTGGCACTGTGCCGCGCTTCTTACGGACCTTACGCCCGTGCGATGGTAAAAATCTGCAAAGAGGAGAGTTTTCACCAACGCCAAGGTTATGAAGCCGTCATGGCACTGGCTGAAGGGACTGATGAGCAAAAAGCCATGTTGCAAGACTCTATCAACCGCTTTTGGTGGCCAGTATTAATGATGTTTGGTCCGAATGATTCTGACTCCCCTCATAGCGCGCAAAGTATGGCGTGGAAAATCAAGCGCTTCAGTAATGACGAGCTGCGCCAGAAATTTGTGGATAACACCGTGCCGCAGGTGGAAGCCCTTGGCATGACCATCCCCGACCCTGACCTGCACTGGGATGACGCGCTGGGTCACTACCGCTTTGGTGAGATTGATTGGGAAGAGTTCTACCAAGTGATTAAAGGGCAAGGGATCTGCAACCAAGAACGCCTTGATGCGAAACGTAAAGGTTGGGAAGAAGGAGCTTGGGTGCGTGAAGGCGCAATGGCTCACAGCCAAAAACAAAAAGCCATTAAATCTGCAGCTTAACCACCAAGAAGGAAAAGACCATGAACAATCAAGATTGGCCACTGTATGAAGTGTTTGTTCGCAGTAAACAAGGTTTAGCCCATCGCCATGTGGGAAGTTTACATGCCGCCGATGACCAAATGGCGTTGGAAAATGCTCGCGATGCTTACACTCGCCGTAGTGAAGGCTGCTCCATTTGGGTCGTCAAAGCCGCCCATTTGGTCGCATCTCAACCTGATGAAAAAGATCAATTTTTTGACCCCGCGGACAGCAAGGTTTACCGCCATCCAACTTTTTACACCATCCCTGATGGCATCAAAAACATGTAAGGAGCTTGAAATGACCGAAAAACAGCAGCTCCAACATTATGTGTTACGCCTCGGAGATACCCCACTGATTCTGGCACAACGCCTGTGTGAGTGGTGTGGTCACGCCCCTGAAATCGAAATTGACCTAGCGCTATCTAACATCGGCTTAGATTTACTGGGGCAAGCGCGCAACTTTCTTAGCTACGCCGCTGAACTCAAAGGCGCAGGTTACAACGAAGATAAGCTGGCTTACTTGCGTGATGAGCGTGAATTTAGCAATTTACTGCTTGTTGAGCAGCCAAATGACGGCTTCAACGACACCCTCGTTCGCCAGTTTTTTATCGATGCCTACCATGTGCCTCTTTACAGCGCACTGACCCAAAGCCGCGACCCGCAGCTGGCCGCCATTGCAGCAAAATCTCTCAAAGAAGCCCTGTACCACCTGCGTTTTAGTCGTGGCTGGATGATCCGTTTAGGGGATGGCACCCCACTGAGCCAGCAGAAATTGCAGCAATCTATCAACCGCTTATGGCGCTTTACCGGTGAATTGTTCCATGCCGATGCCATTGAAATGGCATTAAGCGAGGCAGGCATTGCCGTTGACCCGCGTACGCTGCGCGATATTTGGCTGCAAACTGTGAATGAAACCTTTGAAGAAGCCACTCTCAGCCTGCCTGAACAAGCAGCTTACCGATTAGGCGGTAAACAAGGCAGCCATACTGAGCACCTCGGTTTAATTCTCACACAGCTGCAATTTGTGCAACGCGCTTACCCCAACAGCCAATGGTGATAGTGATGGAACAGAGAATGCAACTTCAATCCCCCGATATTCATCAGATCTGGCAGCAACTTCAGCAGATCCCAGACCCTGAATTGCCGGCTCTGTCTATTACTGATCTTGGTATGGTGCGCCATGTGAAGCCAACCGAACAAGGCTGGAAAATTGGGTTTACCCCAACCTATTCAGGCTGCCCCGCCACCGAATTTTTAATCAATGAAATCAAAACGGTTCTCGATAGCGCGGGCTTCTCGCCTGTGGATGTGGAAGTAGTATTAACCCCCGCATGGACCACTGACTGGATGAACCAAGATGCCAAAAGGCGCTTACGTGAATTTGGCATTGCGCCCCCACAAGGCGTTGCCTGTGAGCATCCTGAACATACTGGGGCAATTTGTTGCCCACGTTGTGACAGCGAACAGACGGAAAAAATTAGCGAGTTTGGCTCTACCGCCTGCAAAGCGCTATATCGCTGCAACGAATGCTTAGAACCGTTTGATTACTTTAAATGTATTTAAGGGCACACTCATGACTGTCTTTCACCGTTTAAGTATTGCCGCTATTGATCGTGACACACCCGATGCTGTGGCGGTCACCTTTCATATTCCTGAATCGCTGCAAGCGCAGTATCGTTACCGCCCAGGTCAACATTTGACGCTAAAAGCCGCGATTAATGGCGAAAATCTTCGTCGCTGCTACTCCATTTGTAGCGCCCCCGATGAAAACGGGCTCAAAATTGGCGTTAAAGCTATCTACGAAGGGCGATTTTCTAACTTTATCAACCAACAACTGAATGTTGGAGATAGCTTAGAAGTGATGATCCCTCAAGGGCAATTTGGCTACCAACCCGATAGCCAGCAACAAGGACACTATTTAGCCGTGGCGGCAGGCTCCGGTATTACCCCGCTGTTATCCATCATCAAAGCTACGCTGCAAACCGAGCCAAATAGCCGCTTTGTGCTGATTTACGGTAATCGCAATAGCCGCTCAGTGATGTTCAAAGAAGCCATCGCTGACTTAAAAAACCGCTTTGCCACCCGTTTTCAAGTGCTGTATCTGTTTAGCCAAGAGCCTCAAGAAAGCGCGTTGCTCAGCGGGCGCATTGATGCGCAACAACTTAGTGCCTTAGGAAAATCCCTTCTCAATTTTAGCCAATTCAACCGCGCCTTTATTTGTGGTCCAGAGTCCATGATGGATGAGGTTCAAGAAACCTTAATTCATCACGGCATGGCACAAGAGCGCGTACACACTGAGCGCTTTAATACCTCTGGCGCGAAATTCAAACCGACCCTTGCCACCAGCGAAAACCGCCAAGTCACCCTTCAATTAGATGGGCGCACCTTAAATATCAATATGGATGGGCAAGATGACAGCATCCTCGATGCCGCACTGCGCCAAGGCGCTGACCTGCCTTATGCCTGTAAAGGCGGTGTTTGCGCCACTTGCAAATGTAAGTTGCGCTCAGGAGAAGTTGAAATGGGCGTGAACTACAGTCTCGAACCTGACCAAATTGCCGCCGGTTATATCCTCAGTTGCCAAGCATGGCCAAAAGGGGATGGCGTGGTATTGGACTTTGATGTGTAGGGATGAGCAATGGAAAATAATTGGATTTTATCTCAACAACATCACCGCGTTCTGACGCTGACGCTTAATCGCCCCGATGTGCGCAACGCACTGAGTACACCGTGCCTTGAATTACTGGTTAAGCATCTTGAACATGCGCAAACCGACGACAATATCGGCGCTATCGTCATCACGGGTAATCCACGTTTCTTTGCCGCAGGGGCTGATCTTAAAGAGCTTCAGCAGCAAACCGTTGCCAGCGCTATAACAGATAAACGTCCGCAAGTTTGGCGCCGCTTTGCGCAAATCAGCAAGCCGATTATTTGTGCCGCTAATGGCTATGCGTTAGGCGCGGGGTTCGAGTTATTGCTCGCCAGCGACATCATTATTGCAGGGGAATCCGCTCGCTTTGGTCTACCGGAAATTACCCTTGGACTGATCCCCGGAGCGGGCGGTACTCAGCGACTTATTCGTGCCGTGGGTAAATCCCTTGCAATGCAGATGGTACTTACCGGAGAAACCATCAGCGCTGAGCAAGCCCAACAAGCCGGATTGGTCAGTGAAGTGTGTGTGGACGCACTCACCCTTGAACGCGCTCAAGCCATTGCCAAACGCATTGCAGGTCATGCGCCTTTAGCCGTAAACGCCGCCAAAGCTGCGCTAGTGAGCGCCCAAGAAACTCACCTGACCGAAGGCTTAAAACTGGAGCGCCAATACTTTGTCAGCCTTGCGGGTACTGACGATCGCCAAGAGGGGATCGCCGCCTTTTTCGAAAAACGATCCCCCCAATTTACAGGACGCTAATCATGATAAATGACACTGTGATCACCGACGAGATGATCCTTACAACGCTGGAAAATGGGGTGCTCACGATTACCTTAAACCGCCCTGACCGCCTAAACAGCTTTAACGATGAGATGCATCGCCAGCTGAGCGCAGCCATTAAAATCGCCGAACAAGACGAAACCGTCCGTTGCTTAGTGATCACCGGAGCGGGCCGTGGATTCTGTGCGGGGCAAGATCTTAACGATCGTAATGTCTCCGTCGGATCCAAAGCCCCTGATCTGGGCTTTTCCGTCGAAACCTACTACAACCCGCTGATCCGCCGTTTAGTCGCATTACCCAAACCGATTATTTGTGCCGTGAACGGCGTTGCCGCAGGCGCGGGTGCGGCGATTGCTCTTGCGGGAGATCTTGTTATCGCGGCGAAAAGTGCCAGCTTTATTCAATCATTTTGCCGCCTTGGGCTGGTGCCTGACTCCGGGGGAAGCTGGTTTTTACCGCAATTAGTCGGTCGTGCTCGTGCCATGGGTATGGCGATGCTAGGGGATAAAATTAGCGCGGAACAAGCATTGCAGTGGGGTATGATTTGGCAAGTCACGGAAAATGACCAACTCGCCACCACCGTCAACAACCTCGCGAAGCACCTTGCAACTCAACCGACCTATGGGTTGGGGCTGATCAAAAAAGCGATTCACAGTGCCGCCACCAATACCCTTGATGAGCAGCTCAATTTAGAGCGAGATTTACAGCGCTTAGGCGGGCGCAGCCAAGATTATCGCGAAGGCGTCGATGCGTTTTTAAATAAACGTGAACCGACGTTCCAAGGGAAATAACCATGAAGACTTCACTAAGCTCATCAATACAAAATGTCGCTGTGATTGGTGCAGGTACTATGGGGATTGGAATTGCGCAAGTCGCTGCGAGTGTAGGTCTACAAGTGCACATTTTTGACGTGAACGCCCAAGTGTTGCAGCAATCTTTAACAGCACTCACCACTCGTTTACGCAAACGCGTTGAGCAAGGAAAAGCCGACGCCAAATGCACGGAAGAAATCCTTGATCGCCTCCATGTTGTCGACAGTCTTGCCACCCTTGCTGACGCCGATTTAGTGATTGAAGCAGTCGCAGAGAAACTTGCCATTAAGCAGGCTATTTTCAGTGAACTTGAAGACATTTGCCGCGAAAATACTATTTTTTCCAGCAACACCTCGTCATTATCTATCACGGCAATTGCCAGCGTACTCAAACACCCTGAGCGTATGGCTGGATTGCACTTTTTTAACCCTGCCCCCGTGATGAAACTGGTAGAAGTGATCCGCGGACTCGAAACCGCGGAGAACGTGATTGAAATCCTAAAAACCCTGACACTGTCGTTCAATAAAATTCCGGTGATTTGCCACTCCACGCCAGGCTTTATTGTTAATCGTGTAGCAAGACCTTTTTATGCAGAAGCCTTACGCGCATTAGAAGAGCAAGTGGGCAACCCCGCCACATTAGACAGTGTCATGCGTGATGCTGGAGGCTTTTCCATGGGTCCTTTGCAGCTCACCGATTTAATCGGGCATGATGTTAATTACGCCGTGACAGAATCCATGTTTCAAGCATTTGGCTATGACCCGCGTTTCCAAACCGCCTTTGCGCAATTGGCATTAGTACAAGCAGGGCACCTAGGACGTAAATCAGGTCGCGGATTTTATGATTACACCGCCGATAATCATGATGATCATAATAAATCCGCATCTCGGGTCGATATTGCGCCTGCCGTGACACAGCCTCGCCAGCTCGACATCAAAGCCTATGGAAATTGGCAAATATTTCCTGAACTTAAGCAACTCTTACAGCAAAACGGGATCTGCCTCGAAGAAGTTGAACAAAAAACGCGCCCGTCACCCTCACTGGTTGTTAACGGAGTTATTATTATGTTAACAAATGGTGAAATGACATCCACCCTTGCGCAAAAACTTGATAAGCCCGTAGTGCAATTTGATTTATCCGCCAACTACGTTGCGGCAACCACTATCGCTATCAGTTGCGCAGTACAAAATAGCCACCAGCAAAACCAAGATGCGATTGCCTTTTTTCAGTCCCTCGGTAAGCAAGTGATTGTGCTGCCGGACTACCCTGCACTGTTAACCCTGCGTACCGTTGCCATGTTGTGCAATGAGGCTTTGGATGTGGTGAATAAAGGGGTCTCAAGCGCCCAAGATACTGATCTGGCGATGCGTTTCGGCGTGAATTACCCGAAAGGGCCATTAGCATGGGGCGCGCAAATCGGTTGGTCACATATTTTGCACACCCTTGAACAGTTAACTGATTTCTATGGGGACACGCGCTATCGCCCCAACCCATTACTACGCCAGCTTGCTGCCGGTTTTCAATCACTCTCATTGGAGGCGTTGTCATGAATTCACTGCCCAACATCACCCTCGCTCAGCAAGCGGCACATGCCATGTATCGCGATGATACTTGCGCTAAAGCCATGGGCATGGTGATTGAAGATGTTGCTGAAGGCTATGCGCAACTCACCATGGTGGTTATGCCCAATATGCTTAACGGGCATAAAACCTGCCACGGCGGGCAGTTGTTTAGTCTGGCAGATACCGCGTTTGCGTATGCCTGCAACAGCCAAGGTTATGCCGCCGTCGCCTCTATGTGCTCTATCGATTTTTTGCGCCCCGGTTTTGAAGGGGATGTACTGACTGCCACCGCAAAAATGCAGCACCAAGGTAAGCGCAGCGGGCTGTATGAAGTAGAGATCATCAACCAAGATGGCAAGCCACTGGCGCTGTTTCAAGGCCGTTCCCACCGTTTAGGTCACCGTTTAGTTGGAGAAGCCTCATGAATGACGCCTATATTTGCGATGGTATTCGCACCCCGATTGGTCGCTATGGCGGCGCATTATCCTCACTGCGTCCCGATGACCTTTCTGCCGTCACTCTTAAAGCATTGATGGCACGTAACCCACAACTGGACTGGACACTGACCGATGACATTATCCTCGGTTGCGCCAACCAAGCGGGGGAAGATAACCGCAACGTCGCGCGAATGGCGGGGCTACTGTCTGGCTTACCAATTTCAGTTTCCGGCACCACCATCAATCGCCTGTGTGGCTCTGGCTTAGATGCCATAGCTCTTGCCGCTCGCAGTATCAAAGCAGGGGAATCGGGATTGATGATTGCCGGTGGTGTAGAATCCATGAGCCGCGCGCCGTTCGTGATGGGAAAACAAGATTCTGCCTTTTCTCGCCAAGCGCAAATTTTTGATACCACTATTGGCTGGCGGTTTATCAACCCATTAATGGAGCAGCAATTCTCCACCGACTCCATGCCAGAAACCGCGGAAAACGTGGCGCACACCTACAATATCAGCCGCGAAGACCAAGATGCCTTTGCCCTGCGCAGCCAACAGCGCACCGAAGCGGCTCGCCTTAAAGGTATCTTTGCCGAAGAGATTGTTCCCGTCACCGTGACATTGCGCAAAGCACAGAAGCAAGTCACTGAAGATGAGCACCCACGCCCTGAAACCACACACGAACAGCTGCAAAAACTAAAAACACCGTTTCGTGAAAATGGCAGCGTCACCGCAGGCAATGCTTCTGGAGTCAATGATGGCGCCGCAGCCTTAATCATCGCCTCCGAAGCGGTTGCCAAGCAGCAAGGATTAACCCCACGAGCGCGAGTGATTGCCACTGCCACCTGTGGCGTCGAACCGCGTTTAATGGGTATCGGCCCTCTGCCTGCCACTCAAAAAGTGTTGAAAATGGCAGGGCTGACTATCGAACAAATGGATGTGATTGAACTTAACGAAGCCTTTGCCGCTCAAGCACTGGCTGTATTACGGGGCTTAGGTCTGCCAGATGACGCCCCACAGGTTAACCCCAATGGTGGGGCTATCTCCTTAGGGCATCCGCTGGGTATGAGCGGGTCTCGCTTGGTGATTTCCGCCATGAATGAACTGCACCGCAAGCAAGGTCGCTACGGGTTATGCACCATGTGCATCGGTGTGGGTCAAGGTATTGCAATGATTATTGAACGCGTCTGAATAACAAAACTGCCTGACTCCCCTACACCTGTTCAGGCAAGTATCAATAATAATAAGGATTGGCAATTATGAGCATGACACAACACGATAATATCGACCCGATCGAGTTTGCTTCCCGCGATGAGATCGAGGCGTTGCAGTTCTCACGAATGAAGTGGACACTCACTCACGCATACGAAAATGTGCCAATGTACCGCAAAAAATTCGATGCCGCAGGCGTACACCCTGACGATTTTAAACAGCTTAGCGACATCGAAAAATTTCCCTATACCACAAAGCAGGATTTACGTGAAAACTACCCATTCGATACTTTTGCCGTACCAATGGATCAAATTATCCGTATTCACGCCTCTTCCGGTACCACAGGGCGCCCGACGGTTGTCGGTTATACCCAACAAGATATTGATAATTGGGCAGATTTAATCGCTCGTAGCCTGCGCTCTGCGGGTGCCACTCGCGGGGATAAAGTCCACGTTGCTTACGGTTACGGGCTATTTACTGGCGGACTCGGAGCACACTATGGTGCTGAGCGTCTTGGCGCGGCAGTTATTCCCATGTCCGGCGGTCAAACCGAGAAACAAGCGCAGCTGATTGTCGATTTTAAGCCCGATATCATCATGGTAACGCCATCTTACTGCCTTAGTATTATCGACGAACTTGAGAAAATCATGGGCGGAGACGCTAGTAAGTGCTCACTAAGAATTGGCGTCTTTGGAGCAGAACCGTGGACAGAATCCCTCAGAACTGAAATTGAAACTCGCTTGGGGATCAAAGCCTTAGATATTTATGGCTTATCTGAAGTGATGGGACCTGGCGTTGCCATGGAGTGTGCAGACTCCGACGAAAGCGGTCCAACTATCTGGGAAGACCACTTTTACCCTGAAATTATCTGCCCAAATAGCCTAAAAACCCTCGGTCATGGGGAGCATGGTGAGTTAGTGTTCACTACCCTTACAAAAGAAGCCATGCCAGTGATCCGCTATCGAACCCGCGACCTTACTCACCTAAAATCCGGTGGAAACCGCCAGATGCGCAGTATCGGAAAAATCACGGGGCGCTCCGATGACATGATGATTATCCGTGGCGTGAACGTTTTCCCGTCTCAAATTGAAGAGCAAATTATGCAATTCAAAGAGTTATCTCCACACTACCAGCTGGAAATCGGTCGCCAAGGCAACATGGATAACCTCTCTGTTCGTGTTGAGCTCAAACACCCTGAACAACTGACCTTTGATGAACGCTGTAATATCTGCCACAACCTCAAACACCGTATTAAATCCATGGTGGGGATCAGCACCCGCGTAAGCATAGTCAACTGTGGGGATATCCCCCGCTCACAAGGTAAAGCCCAACGAGTGATTGATACACGAATTGCCATTTAATCTCCGAGAATGAGGTGTATTCATAATGAATACGCCTCTCGGCAGGTTTCCTCACAATGCTCACACTCTTTGGTATGAAAACAAGACAACCTTCTGGTTTTTGTCTAAGATTTGCCAAGTACCTGATACATTAATTTTAGGGATAAAAGCATAATGGAAACCAAACTCAGCCAATTTATACACTACGCCATCGAGAGCCAACCTATCAGCGGAACATCGCTTATCAGCTCCCTATATGGGGATGCCCTGCACCACCGTGGGGGCAAGGTTTGGCTAGGTAGCCTGACCAAATTGCTTGAGCCTATGGGTTTTTCCGACCGCTTTGTGCGTACTTCCGTATTTCGTCTACAAAAAGAAAACTGGCTGGATGTCGAGAAAATAGGACGCCGTAGCTATTACCGTATTTCAGAGCGTGGGCAAAATCGCTTTCGTCGAGCGGAAAGCAAGATTTACCTCAGCGAACAACCTGAATGGGATGGAACATGGGATTTATTGCTGCTGGAAAGCGCAGATAAAGATGAAAAGATTCGCCTTAAAAAAGAGTTTGGTTGGCTCGGGTTTGGGCAATTTAATAGCGGCTTGATGGCAGCGCCAAGCCGGACACAAAGCGACATTCCCGCCTTACTGGGGGAGTTAAACGCGGCTGATCAAGTCATTTACTTCCGTGCCGATTATCCCTTCAACCGCTCCGAGAAAAAATTAAAAGAGTTAGTGTTTGATGCCTGGTCTCTCCCTGAAATTTCAGAGCATTATCATCAATTTATCAGCTTATTCCGCCCAGTCGCATTATTACTGAAAGAGCATGGAGAACAGGCGATTTCCCCTGAATTATGCTTCCAGCTACGCCTATTACTGATCCATTTTTATCGCCGCGTGATATTAAAAGACCCGTTGCTGCCCGATGAGCTGCTTCCTGCACAGTGGGAAGGACACATTGCGCGCCATTTGTGCACCAATATTTACCAGCGTATCGACCAAGGTGCCACCCAGTACGTTACCGGCTTATGCGAAACCACCGTTGGGGAACTTCCACAACCCTCCAGCGCCTATTATCGACGTTTTGGCGGTATTCTTCGGGAGCTAGCAGCCGCATAATCATTATGCTAAAGGAGCCTTTATGCCATTTTATCAAATTGACGGTATTACCCCTGTAGTCAGCCCTGAAAGTTTTGTTCACCCTACCGCCGTGATCATTGGCGATGTCGTGATTGGAAAACGTGTTTATATTGGACCTAACGCCAGTTTACGTGGGGACTTTGGGCGACTGATTATTAAAGATGGGGCGAATGTGCAGGATAACTGCGTGATGCACGGTTTTCCGCAATTCGATACTATCATTGAAGAAGATGGACATATCGGTCATGGGGCTATTTTGCATGGCTGCCATATTAAACGTAATGCACTGATAGGCATGAACAGCGTGGTGATGGATGGCGCGGTAGTGGGCGAAAATTCTATTGTTGGCGCCTGTGCATTTATCAAAGCGGATGCACAATTCCCCGATAACAGTTTAATTGTTGGAACACCCGCTAAAGTACTGCGTAGCCTGTCAGAGCAAGAAATTGAATGGAAAAGCAAGGGGACACTGGATTACCAAACCTTAGTGACCCGCTGCCTCAATACGTTCCAAGAAGTGACGCCGCTGACGGAGGAAGAGCCTAACCGCCCGAAACTGGCCTTTGACGATGTTGTTCCAAAGTCCAGACTGTAAAAAACCATTCTGTAAAAACTATTGTGTAAAAACTATTGTGTAAAAACCTGCCATAAAAAAGCGCGTGCCAATCACTCACGCGCCCTTATTTCCATCAATGACTCGCCGTATTTATGATTTATTGGCTTTGCTGCCAAACGGCGGCTTCGCAAACCACACCGTCACAATCAACGCGATAAACACCCAGCCACATAACCAGAAAATCTCATTCGCCGCGATAATCAGCCCTTGGCTAGTGATCTGCTGAGCAATAAAGCCGGAGGTTTGCTCCGTGGTCATGCCATGCGCCGCCATCCCTTGGTACATATCGAGGGATTCTGGGTTGTAATCCGTAATAAATTCAGTGAGCTGGCTATGATGCACTGCCTCCCTATCACTCCACAGTGTGGTGGTGATCGATGTCCCAATTGAGCCCGCCAACGTACGGAAAAAGTTCGCCAAGCTGGAAGCTGAGGCTAATTTTTCAGGAGGCAGCCCCGACAGCGTCAAGGTGGTCAACGGCATAAAGAAACAGGCTACCGCCATCCCCTGCACCAACTGCGGCCAGACAACGGCATCGAACCCCATGGATGGCTCAAAAGTATAGGCGCGCCAGAAGAAGCAAATGGCATAAAACACGAAGCTAAAGGTGACTATCCAGCGAATATCTAAAAAGTCAGAGAGTTTTGCGACAGGTGCTGAGAACAAGACTGGCAAAAGACCGATTGGCGCGAGTGCTAACCCCGCCCATGTTGCGGTATAGCCGTACACTTCTTGCAGCAGCTGCGGCAAAAGTACGATCGCCCCAAAATACGCCATATACGCCAAACTGACCGAAATCGTCCCGATGGTAAAATTGCGGGATTTAAACAGTGATAATTCGACAATTGGGTTTTTGGAGGTCAGTTCCCAAATAACCATAAACACCAGCGCAATCGTGGAAATCACGGCAAGAATCACAATCTCATTGGACGCTAACCAACCGAGCTCTTTCCCTTTATCCAGCAATACCTGCAAGCAGCCCACACCGACAGATAACAACGCTAAACCGATCACATTGAATGGCACTTTAACCACTGTCGATTCCATTCCCTTGAGGATGATCGAGCCAACAATGATCACGAAGATCCCAAGAGGGATATTCATAAAGAAGATCCAGCTCCAATGGAAGTTATCGCTAATATAGCCGCCAAAAATAGGTCCAAAAACAGGGGCTAAAATAATGGTCATCGACCAAAATGCCAATGCCATATTCTGCATTTTAGGCGGATAACACCGCATGATGAGACTTTGCGAGAGCGGAATAACAGGCCCAGCAACCGCCCCTTGTAGCACACGGAATAAAATCAGCATGCCAAGGCTATCAGAAAATCCACACAGTAATGAAAATAGCGTAAACAGTGCCGTTGCCCACAGGAAGACTCTTATTTCCCCAAACCGTTTGGCTAGAAAACCGGAAATCGCGATAGAGATGGCGTTCGATACCCCAAACGAGGTGATCACCCACGTCCCCTGAGAGACAGACACCCCAAGATTTCCCGCAATTGTCGGGATAGCCACGTTAGCAATCGTGGAGTCCAACACCTGCATAAATGTCGCCAGAGACAGAGCGATAGTCGCCCAGACGAGTTTAGCCCCTTTTAGCGGTTGAATATCAGCCATGGGACTAATCCGCGTTATCGCTGATAATGGTGTCGATCACCTGATCCACATCGTCTAACTTCAGCACCAAAACATCACTTTCAAACGCAGGGGTAGTGCGTTGAACTTCTGACAACACAGGGCCATTTTGGTCTTTAATATCGATGGTCACATTCATGGATAAACCGATGCGCAGCGGGTATTTCGCCACTTGCTCAGGGTCTAACTCCACACGGACAGGTAGGCGCTGCACCACTTTGATCCAGTTCCCCGTGGCATTTTGCGCAGGTAGCAATGAGAACGCACTTCCCGTCCCCATATCCAGCCCCACTACGGTGCCTTTGTAACTTACATTGCTACCATAAAAGTCACTGTTAATCGTGACTGGCTGACCGATACGCACATTTTCAAGTTGCGTCTCTTTAAAGTTAGCATCGACCCAAACAGGCTGAACCGGCACAATCGCCATTAACGAGCTTTGCGGGCTAACTTGGGAACCCACTTGCACATTACGGCGAGAAACATACCCCGTCATCGGGCTTTTGATTTCTGTCCGCTGTAGATTGATCCACGCACTGCGCACACTATCAGCCGCTTGTTGCACCGCTGGCTGGTTTTTCAGTGCCGTATTACGCAACAACGCGCGGTTGGCATTATATTGTTGAATCGAAATATCCAGCGCCGCTTGCGCCAGTTGCACCGCTTCTTGAGAGTGCTGTAAATCCTCTTTTGAAATCGTCCCACTGCGACCTAATGCGGCACGGCGCTGATAATCTTTTTGCGCTTGTGCAAGCGAAACTCGATTTTGTTGGATTTGGGCTTGGTACTGATCTCCATTGATATACAACTCTTTAGTTTTGCGCACCGTAGACGCTAAATCATGTTTGGCCTGTTCATAAGCCAGTTGCGCATTGGTTTTATCTAATACCACCAGCACATCACCTGCTTTCACCAAGTCGGTATTCTCAAAGTTCACTTGAGTGACATTTCCGGTAGTTTGCGCAACGATAGGGATCTGCAAACCCGACACATAGGCATCATCGGTATATTCTTGAAAACGCAGAACCAAAAACCAATACACGCCATAGGCGACAAACAGCAAAACAAAAATAACCGTGGCGATGATCATCCACAGTGTTCTTTTATTTTCTTGTTTCGTTTTTTGATGTTCTTCAATTGAATTTGTCGGTTGTTCCATAATAACTCTCAAGGGAAATAGACTTTATTTAAGCAATAAACCTATCTTTACGAACTCACCGTGATAATGCAATAGCCAACTGTTTTATATTAACTAAATATCCATTTTAATTTTTATTTTCTGTTTTAAATCAATCTTCAATCTTGTTTTTAAATTAGAAAAATCAAATGCAATCAAAAAAAGATGAAATTATTTAAAGATAATAAAAAACATTCTAAATAAGATAATTGCGAATCGTTAAATAATAATTGGTATTTATTTCTTTCACTCCAGAAAAGTCATTCTCTCGTTTTTTAGTCCATTTTCTACCATGTGTACGGCTTTTTACTCTCTCTAGTTCCCTCGCAAAAAATGTTAACCGTGATCAAACTTTGCCCAAAAAATAGCTCGCTAATTATTTATTTTCTATCTGCATCGGTGTTAATATTCGCAAACATTATGATTATCATTATCATTTAGTTTTACTAGGGAAAAACATGAGAACGCACTATCACTACTCTTTAATCGCTGCGGGTGTTTGCGCAGCGTTGGCTTCATTTAGCGCCACAGCAGAAGAAAATTCAGACAAAATGATCGTTACGGCATCGGGTTATTCCCAGCAATTACGCGATGCTCCTGCCAGTGTTACCGTTATTACCGCCGAGCAGCTACAAAACAAACCTGTGCGCGACTTAGCCGATGCAGTCAAAGATGTTGAAGGTGTCAGCGTCGTCGGAAGCGCCAATAAACAAGATATTAATATTCGCGGGTTATCCGGCGAATACACCTTAATCTTGGTGGATGGTCGTCGTCAAAATAGCCGTGAATCTCGCCCAAATGGTAGCGGCGGCTTTGAAGCGGGCTTTATGCCGCCTGTTGAAGCTATCGAGCGTATCGAGGTGATCCGTGGTCCTATGTCCTCCCTGTATGGCTCTGATGCCATGGGCGGCGTCATTAACATCATCACCAAGAAAGTGACCAATGAATGGCACGGTAGCGTGACTACGGGCGCAATTATTCAAGAAAATAGCGAAAGCGGCGATTCCATGGACGGTAACTTCTACCTGTCTGGTCCGCTGATCAAAGATAAACTCGGTTTACAACTGTACGGTGGCGGGGATTACCGTAAAGAAGACAAAATTCCAGATGGTCATGATAAAAAGGACAATAAAAGCCTGACCGCGAAATTAACCTTCACGCCGATGGAAAATCAAACCTTCTTATTTGAAGCGGGTAGAACCACCCAAGAACGCTATGCGGAACCGGGTAAATCACTGGCGGAATACTCCATGTTCAATGGTGTAAAACGTGATAATACCAAGTCTGAAACTCACAATAACCGTAACCATATGGCGCTGACCTACAAAGGGGATTGGGATGTTATCCAAACGGAAGTGAGTGTTTATCAAGAACAAACCAAACGTAAGACTAAAGCCGAAACCAAAGACGCAAAAACGGGGCTGTATAATTACGCTTATGAAGCGCGCGTACCAGAAATTACTAACACGGTAGTGGATGGTAAAGTCACCGCCTTCTTGCCGGATAATATCTTAACGGCGGGGACTCAGTACCAACACGCCAAACTGAAAGATACCTCCGCAACTGGTGCGAAAACCACGGAAAATGTCTCGTTAACCGCAGATCAATACGCGCTGTTCTTAGAAGATGAATTTACTGCCACTGAAAACCTGATTTTAACTGGTGGCATTCGTTTAGATCACCACGAATTCTATGGCGACCACTGGAACCCACGCGGCTACGCGATTTATCATTTAACCGATGAAATCACCATCAAAGGTGGGGTATCGCAAGCATTCCGTGCACCAACCCTGCGTGAAATTAGCCCAAACTACAAAACCTCGACAGAAAAAGGTAAAGGGATCATTTACGGTAATGACAACCTGAAACCTGAAAAAAGCTTTAACCAAGAAATTGGTATCGCATATGACCATGAATCTGGCTTCAACGCGAGCCTGATGTTCTTTAATACTGACTTTAAAAATAAGCTCACCAGCTACTACACCGGTGATAAAGACCCAGTGACAGGCTTAAACCTGTACACCTATGACAACGTCGGTGAAGCCAATATTAAAGGGGTAGAAATCGCAACAGGTATTCCATTTGCCGAAGATTGGAACCTTAGCCTGAACTACACTTACACCGATTCAGAACGTAAAAGTAATGATGAAAAACTCACCAGTGGCGAATCCCTCAAAGGCTACCCATTGGATAAAACGCCGAAGCACTTAGCCAATGCGAAGTTAGATTGGCAATATAGCCCAGACCTCAACTTATACACCCGTGCGCATTACGAAGGTGAGCAAGTATGGGCTGCACAGCGTAACGGTTCTTCCGTTCCACGTTACCGTAAAGGCTATACCACTATGGATGTGGGCGCGACTTATCAGCTACTGAAAAATACCAAGCTGAATTTTGCGGTGTTAAATATTGCCAACGAGAAAGGCTCTAAGATTGACGCTGAGAATGGCGGTAACTGGGATGTTGAAGATGGTCGCCGTTACTGGGCGAATGTCAACGTGACATTCTAATCCCTGATTGCGGGTATGATGCTTATCGCTGATTACCCGCTGATCCTTTTTAGTTCGATGGCAATCCCAATGATAAAAAAACGGTTTATAGCGAGTCTCTTGATGTGTATCGCAAGTATGTGTATCGCAAGCAATACTTGGGCGCGTCCCAACCCGAATATTCCTGAATTCGATGCGCGCGTGGCGGACGTATACACGGTGCAGCATCATGACATGCGCAATGGTCAGCGCGAGCTGCGTATCTACAGCGCCGTTCCACGGCATATTTCAGGAAAACGTCCCGTGCTGTTCATGCTAGATGGGAACGGTCTGTACCCACTCGCGGTCAATCAAGCTGCTCAACAATTTTCTCCCGAAAGATTACCGATTATTATTGGTATCGGCTATCCCAGCCCTGAGGCTTTTCCCAAGAAAGAACGCACATACGACTACACGCCGAAAGTTGCTGGCGATGCATTCCAACACGGGGGCGGTGCGGAATCTCTGTACCAGTTTCTCACCTTCACCATTCGCCCATGGGCTGAGCAGCAGTTCCCGATAGATACCCAGCGTGAAACCTTATTTGGGCACTCATTTGGGGGGTTATTTACCCTGATGGCATACCAAGACCACCCTGCGGATTTCCAGCATTTTGTCGCGGCAAGCCCATCATTGTGGTGGGGAGAAGGGAAAATGGTGAATTTAGATAAGTTAACGCGCCCATCGAAGGCATCACCGCTAGATATCACTCTCGGTGAGTTAGAAGAGACGCCAGATTTAAGCCGTTTAACCGATGAGCAGAAGCAGAATTATCAAACGCGCAAAAGTTGGATTTCTCCGCGTGAAGTGTGTGAAGCCATAAACAGCCCTCAACGGGTTTGTGATTTCACCTTATTTTCGGGCAAAACTCATGGTGGCGTCATTCCTGATGCCATCAAGAAAGCGTTGGAAATCGCCACATCCGAGCCATAAAAAACTCGGTTTCCTGCCCAAAAGCACGAAACCGAGTTGTTATTGATGAAAACTGACAAGACAACTTAACTGTCTATGGTGGCGCTAACGAGGTAATCCACAATATCTTGTAACCGTCGCCACTTCATCCACACCTCATCCTTTAATGGCTGTTCAGTATATTCCTCTATCGCTGTAATCAATTCCAACAGCTCTAAAGAATCGATATGCACATCGGCAATCAGCTCTGCATCCATGGAATAGGTTTTGTTGATACCTGAATACTCACGAATTTGCTGAAGATGGCGTTCTAGCCATTGCTGCGCAATATCTTGTTGTGTGGTCATGTCATTACCTTATGGAAAACGTTTGGCGTTATCGTTATACCGCTCGACTTCCGCTTGGTTTGGTCTTAAAGCGCCATGCTCCGTACCCGTGAAAAGCTCATCGGCTTTCGCGATAGAATCTGCAAACATTTGCTCCGCAGGTACCGTTTGTGGTGCTGTACGCAACCCTTGATAAATCTCTTTATCTGCTTGGCTGCGGTTTAACCCCCCTACTGTCGTGACAACGGGTTTTGCTGCATTTTCTGATCCATTACTCAATTTCCAGCCTGATTTCGTTTGAATATAGCGATTCTGGAAACCTGAATTTTTCGACAATAGCCATTGAATATCCGCAACATATTTTAGAGGTTGTTTAACTTGCTCGGTGGTTTCTAACTCAATGCCTGGCTGAGTTTCTTGCTCAATTACCGGCTTAGTTTCTTTCTTAACCGTTTTCTCACTTACTAATAGCTTACTTTCTAAAAATGACTTTTCAGCAACTTGTGGTTGGTATTGCTTAATGTTTGGGATTTCAAGTGTGGTTTTCACACTTCCCAATGTTTGAACGACAGGTGAAGCTAATTCTATATTCAAAACAGATTTAAATGACGTCGGTAATAATGGTTTTTCATTTCCTTCATCATTGGATGGAACAGAATTGATGCTCGTCGTTTCATGAGGAAAGGCATAGTTATTATTTGTCGTATTATACGTAGTATAAGTATTATACATATTTTCATTATGGCTAGTGCTGCTTGGCAATAACGGTGTTGACGGTGTTAAAGGCGTTGATGGAGAGGCTCTGAAATGCGGTCTTCCAGCGTCAATTTCATCATCCCCCATGCGATTTGCCCTTAAAGGTAATTCTTCGGTTGGAGATTGTGTCTGAGCTGAAGACTGACCTAAATCCATAATCACTTTTAAAGGGCGAATGGTTTCAATTTTTTCCTCCAACGCCAAAAATAGATTATGAATTTGGCAGGCTTTATCCACAAATGCTTGGCTTTTATGTTGCTGATACTCATTAATCGCACCCGCTGCTCGTTGCTCGTTGCTCACAACCATGATTCAGAGAACTCACTAAGAAATCGTTGATCGGGCGACTATCAATTTCCTCTTGATTGAAATAAGTCAGGAGGGTTTCTTTGATTGCAGGGTCAACATACTGTTGCTGAAAACGCTGGGCTAATATTTGCAGTTTATCTTGACCCAATCCAGAGATTACCGATTCGATTTTTTTATCGAATGTTTTTTCTTCATTCCCCAGTACATGTTTTGCCTGCGAGTTTTTTTCACCCATCACATGCAGTTTTTTAATTAGGTTTGCGGCGCTCTCTATAAGACCTCTTTCAGCTTTTAATTCTTCCGGTTTTAATAACGTTAATAGAATTAAATTATTCTCTGGGCGATAATTAATCTCTTGTTGAATCAGATTACCACTCGCACCTGCACAGAGTGCCGATAAGATCATTTCCTTTGAAATTGTTGGAAATGCCTCACTTAACATCTGATGAATAATCGTAGCTTGTTTATTATGATTAGCTCGGTGTAATTCATTACGATCTCCGGTAATCGCAACTTGGTCATTTGTTATAGAACGCCCAGGGAAACTATTTTGATCCCCTACCGAATTAACAGCCGAAATTTGTGAGCTGATAGGATTATTACCCGCTAGCGATGTAGTATTTAATGATATATCTGACGAACGTCTTATTTCAGAATTAGCGCTTCCAATAATAGGCATAAAAACTCCTCATAATTACTTATGATTAAAATTAAATAGGATAAATGACTTAAATTACATATTGATCAGACTATTATTATTTTGATTTAAGTCTTTAATTAATTGAATTAATAACTGAACTAGTGTTTCAAAATGACTATTATCTTGACGAAAAGTCTCTAATAAACGGGAAGTACTGCTATTAACCGAATTTTTTTGGGCATCAATGGCTGTTTGTAGGCTCTGCAATTCCTGAGCCATGATGTCACTTCCCCCCCACTCAGCTGATGATTCAACAACAGACTTAAATATTTCACGTATAGGCTTTAAATCAGGGCAAATTTCAATTTTTTCACCCTGTTTCCTAACAATAAATCCTTGACCACTGAGTTTTTTTTCCCAGAATTTAAATTCTGCCTCCGTGTAGTCAAACGTAACAAATGGCTTTGTTTGAGAGTCTTTACTAGACCAGGATTTATAATATGTACTTGGTTCAGATACTCGCATAGCCAGATCTTTAGGAGTAGTGGGTTTATCGTCCGTATATTTTGAAACCGAACCTTCTAATTTGTGTAAAAAATCGAGAGGTTTAAAATTAATTTTGCCGTCTTTCCCTGCCTGGACACAAGAACTCATTAGGCCCACAGCCGTATTAACATCCTGCATATACTCCGTCGATGCTTTAACGATTTCACCGTATTTTTTCTGGTAGTCTCCGTGAATTTCTTCAATTAAATTAAAAGTTGCAGAAATATGGCTACGACCATCCTCAACTAATTGAGAGGCACGTTGAAACTGATCAGATGAATGTTTCATCGCCATCATCATTGAGCGATATTGATCTTTGACTTTATCAAGGTTGCCCGAAACAGCACTCTCACGAAATTGCGTTTCAATCACTTCTGAGCCCAATTGTGCGGCAAATTGAAGACCTTGTTGGTAGACATCTAAAGAGGGGTCTAGTACTAACCCTTCCCCTATAACAAGGGAAGAGTCCTGAGCATCTAGATGCTTGGTCGCTGATCCATTGACTGGTGATTGCGGGTTTAAATGTCTCTGTGTGATGATTTCCATCGTGCTTAACCCCTTACCACGCTTTGGAAGGTACGCAATTGACCTTCACGGATCTCGCGCAGGTGCTCATTCATCTGTTTAACCAAGTCCATGCTTTTATCAATTTGCTTATCTTTATCCGCAGAGACGCTCCGTGCCACATCCGCAACAGATTGCTGCGTCATTTTATTCGCTTCTTCCGCTTTGACATTAACCTGATTCGCTGATGTTGCCATTTGACCTGCGTTGTCAGATAAGCGCCCACCTTGCTCAGCAATCCCCATCTTTGTACGGGTTTTGTTCATAATACGCTCATGTTCATCGCGCTCAGACAGCCCCAATTTATTAGTACGTTGTGCAGCCTCTGCACCACGCTGGTTAGCCAGTGCCTGCTGTGCTGGCGTTGCTTGATCAACGAGTTCCACACTCACACCCTCTTTATTTTTCAGTGTCAGTGAACTGTTTTTTGAAGACGAAGACAGAGAATTTGCATTCAGCTCATTCAAGCGGTCTGCTGCTGAGCCATTTTGGTTCGCCTTAACCAAGTTATTTTTAATTGATTGATTCTGTTGATGGAGAGATTTTGCTTGGAAAGCTGCGCCTGCTGTACTAATTGCCAAGGCAGTAAAGAACCCCGTCAATGCACCCGTGAACATCTCTTTACCTTCTTTGATGGTTGACTCTGCTGCCGCTTCAACCATTTTCGCGTTAAGCATTAAAAATTCGGCACTAATTCTACGGTCCGAAATATTCAGCTCTGCAACCACTTTACGAACTAGCTTAATCAGTTCCAACATGATGTCGCTACTAATGATGCCAACAAATTACTGAGCTTTTGCACCTTCTAGTGACTTGGTGGATTTCTTATCCAACTCAATCACGTCCGAATTTTTCGATGACCCATCGAAGAAACTGCTGCCAATCATCACTTGAATGGCAAGGGCAATTTGTTTGTAATCAGTTTCATCCAGCTGCTGGTTATTAGCCAATACCTGATTAAGTGTTTTACTTTCTGCGGCGAAGACTTTTTCTACTGCTTGTTGCGTTTGCTCTGGTGTGACGCGAATAAAGCCATATAAATCATTCAATAACGCATTTTTCTCTACTCCGCTTAGCTCAGATAATGCCACTTGCATTTGTGTTGCTGTCATCATTGATGCAGGTACAGATAGTGCAGGTCTATCAATGGCGCTATCCGCGAAATCACTCGAAATATCATTTAGCTGAATATCTTGGCGTGCATTATTTACTGTTGAAAGTTGAGTTTTAGGCATCAGTGAAAATCCAATGCCATTTTGTTGGATCTGTGCAGGTAAATTTAATGATTGAGCGATAGTTGTCATATAAAAATTCTCCAAAATTTAAGCGAAGCGAGCCGTTTTTAGCATATCGACTTTATTGTTATTTGATTGGTGAAGAGTGGTCATCATGCCGCTGAACATTTCCTCAAATTGCTCATGGCTTTTAGACATAGATTTGATTAATGAATTAATGAGCTCCGTCAGCATTTGGATACTTTCATTATTGAGCATCATGCCTGCGAGCATCTCTTTCATATCACGCATCTGAGCAGCTGCTTCTAGACGTAACCCGCCTGAAGTTGCCGCATTAGCAACAGAAAGACCTGCGCCAGTTCCTTTCATACCCACTTCCAAACGCGCCATATTGACGCTTTGCGTTTTTCCTGAAGAAGAGACTTTTTCTACTGTTTTACCAATATCTTTTACGTCATCAAGCTTATCAGCGGCTTTCGCAAGTTTTGTTGTATCACTCACTTTCACCATTTGCCCACCAAGGGAAACATAGTCCGAAGATTGATCCGTCGCCTTAGCAAAGCTTTGAACATCATCGAATTTATCGGCTAGCTTGGTGAATTTTGTCAGTTTCACCATTTCATCCGTATTATCTGCAACGGCCTGTCCCATTTTGGTACCTTTCGTTGCCATATTGCCCAGTGCATTGGTAAAACTTTTCGGCATCGCTTTCACCGCACTTTTCAATAAAGTCCCCACATTCTTCGCCAACATCTTGGTGACGTTGGTTACGGTATTAGCAATGTTTTTAACGAATGAAGACATAGAAAGTAGTGAGATTGCCAAGAATGCTACTGCGGCCAGAACCATTCCCACGATGCTGCCAATCTTTTTGGCTTCCTCTTCTGGCACGCCAAAAGTGATCAGCATGTCCGTGACGACACTGGAAATTTCCGTCGCCAACATTTGCATCAAGCTCCCTTGTCCCGTTTCTTCCAAGACAATATCCGCAACAGACATCGCAATACCAATCGCAGCAACCGCCAACGTTAAAGGCGCGGCTGCACCAAATGTAGCAACCGTGGCAATCACAGAAACTGCGAGCATCACATAACTGAAAATCTTACTGGCGCAAGATGCCGCTTTATTAGCGTCTGCCGCTTTACGTTCAGCTTCGGCAGCTTCTTTGGCTTTTTTATCAGAGTCTTTACGAGAGGCTTCATTGATTTTCATCATCACCTCTTCTTGCTCTTTCATGTTGCGGATTGAATCTTCATTCATCGCTTTTTTGAGCTGCGCGGTGAGCATGGTTAACAGCGCAATGGTGTTTTCCCATTTTTCACCATCAACATTCGTTTGCAGTGGTGCAGTCTCTATAAATTGATTTAATTTTTGACGATCTTTATCCGCAATTTCCGCTAGCTTTGTGGAATCGCGCAGCAATGAATCTAATGATGAATTTAGCTGGTCAATCTCATTTTTGAGTACGCTGAGCTCGCTATCGAAGGCTGTAATGTTTGAATCTAACGTTTTTTGCTGTTGGGTAACTTGCTCAATTTCACTCGAAAATTGCGCAATGTTCGCTTCCAACATCACCTCTCGCTGATACACTTCTTCGGTATAAGGTTTCGGGAGTGAATCTAATTGGGCTAATGCTGTTTGGTTTTCGGCTAACTTGGTGCTTAGCTCGGCCAGCTTTTGCTCATTACTTGTGAATAAAGACTCATTTTTCGAGCGCTGGTTAACAAGGTCATTAGATTTAAGATTCAGCGGCTTTAACTGAGCCTTTTTTTCAGCAATTTTGTCATGGGTGTCTTTCAGCTGGTCAGTGGAACCAGCAAATGAGTCCAATAACTCCGCACCTTTTTGGCGTAATGCAGCCGACTCAATATTTAATAACTGCAATCGGTTATTTAACTCACTAATATTACCTTCATGCAATAACTGGCGGATGGTTGAGAATGTTTCAATCAGTACCGCATTGGCATTGAATCCTTTAGCTTGCTGAGCTTCTGGTGACATTTTCATTGCCGACATTTTAGGCTTTACTAGCTTTGGAAGATGCTCTGAACGCTGACGTTTCATTTGCTCTGAAGACATCAGTTCACCACATGCCTCTTCTAAGGCTAATACCGCTTTTGCAGTCGCCTCACCTAGCTCCAAAGGATTATTCCCTTGCAAGAAGGTGTGAATATTATTAATTCGTTCATTACCTGAAGCGTGACTTACGCCTGGCATGGTGACTTGACTCATGGTGTTTCCTTCTCTAGGTATTAGAGTTCGATGACTCTGATGACTCTGCCTTTTCGATGTTTGCCTTCAAAGCACTCAAATAAGCTTCTGATTTTTTCTGTAAATCTGCATCAAGACTGTTTTCAATTACGCTTTCAAAACAGTGGATTGCCGCACTGCTCTTCTTCAGCATCAAATTGCACTGCCCTGCATGGAATAATGGTCGGTAATCATTTTTCGCCAAAACAAAGGCGAGTGCGTATAATTCCGTTGCTTTCTCATAACGTTTTGTTAATTGATAAACAGCCGCTAACCCCATGACATAGTCAGTGTTATAAAAATCGTAAATACTTAAAAAGCGGAAAAAGGTTTCTGCTTCTTCTAACTTGCCTTGCTGATAAAATTCATAAGCGTAGGCATAAATGCCATCCATCGTGGTTTGTGGAATACCATGAATATCTTTATACGTTGCCCCATCCATGAGTGCCGTGGTAATTCCGTCGAGTAATGCTTCCATTTCGATTTGAGTGCTGTTAGTTTGGGTACTGCTTGTTTCTGTGTGGTTCATATAGTCACCTCGTTATTAATACGTGATATATGATGCAAACTGCTCTGTTGCATCATAATTAATCAAATTTCTCATTTCTTATAAAAAACGATTCAATGTATGAATAATTAATTCATAGCGTCATAAATTTATGATGAAATTAACTTTTCCAATGCTTCATCAACATCTATTCCTAATTTCTCTAATTCTACGCGGATCAGCCAAGTAATTATTTGCATAACATCCTGTAATCCATTTTCATCAATAAAGCTGTTCTTTTTATAATTTCGCCATATTTGACGAGCCAAAATAATATCTCGTACTACAGGTACATTCTGTTGCTCTGCATATTTAATAACGGCTTTCGCTTGTACCCCGCGAGTTTTTAACATTAAGAAAGGCAGTGGTGCGACATTCGAGTCATAGTAAATTAACATGGCAATGTGTGTCGGGTTTGCCATAACGAATGTCGAGTTTTTAATATTTGACTTCACTTCCTCTGATAATATTTCTTGGTGTAGCTCTTTACGTGCGCTTTTAATGTGGGGATCACCTTCATTATCTTTGTACTCTTTTTTGACTTCCTGTTTTTCCATTTTTAGGTTTTTAATAAATAAGAAAAACTCTGCAATTGCATCCACCAAAACAATAATGAGCGCCACTGCAAGAAAGACAAATACAAAGATAATACAAAGAGTTACCCACTGTGTAGTCATGCCATTTATCGTGGTTCGATATAACATGAAAATTTCGTGCCGCCACACCACAAAAAAAGTGGCAGCGGAAACACTAAAGACCAATAAGTACAAAATGGCTTTAATCAGCTCTTTAAGCGAATTTAAAGAGAATATTTTTTTAAATCCGGCAATTGGGTTTAATTTTGTAAAATCGAGTTTGATTGCCTCGGTCGCTAATCTAAACCGACTCTGCAATAATGAAATAATGGTGCCTGAAAAAAAACAGGCAATCAAAATAGGTACCACTATGCTCAAAAATATTTTTGAGAATTGCCAAAGTAAATTATCGATATGAATATCATGTGGGTTTAATAATAATTTTTTCATTAACCCACCCAGTTCATATAAACTGGACATTCCGCCAATAACAAATGCACCAGTGACTAAAACAATTGCTGCTATGGTGTCCTTACTTTTATAACTTTGTCCTTTTTTGGCAGAGTCTTTTATTTTTTTGTCGGTAGGCTTTTCTGTTTTTTCAGCCATAGCACAGCCTCATAATTCCGTATCAATAATCATTAAGGTGAATAAAAAATAGTTTTTAATGGCGATATCGAAATCATATTGACCAAAATATCTGGAACTTCATTTTGGAAATAAAGTAAAAATACAATAAAAGCAATAATCGACTTAATTGCCAAAGACAATGAAAATGCGTTTAATTGCGGACAAAAACGGGAATATAACCCAAGCGCTACTTCCGAAATAAAGAGTGTCACAATAATCGGTGCCGTTAATATCACTCCGTTCACTACTGCCTTATTTATCCATTCCCCTAACGGTAAACTATTGAATGACGTAAACCCATGAGCAAAGGGCAATAATTGGTAGCTTTGCGCAAATACGTTGGCGAGTTGGTACATGCCCCCTTGCGCCAAAAACACCATACACACGATATAACTGATAAATACTGCTAATTCAGAGGCTTCTGTACCACTCGCAGGGTCTACAATACTACTAATGGTTTCTCCCCGCTGGGTATCTATCAACTCGCCGATAACATTGGCAATCATAAATGGCAGCCCTAAAATTAGCGCCAATACAATGCCAATACTGATTTCGTAAATGAAAACCTCACTGAGGCTGATTTCATCCCAATTTATTTCGCGAGCGGTAAGATAAGGCCACATTCCTAACGCCAAATACGCAACGACACAGTTTTTAATGATCCCACCATTGAGTAATTTATTACTCAAAAAAGGCAGGAAGAACATCACAGGGGCAATGCGCAACCATGCAAACGCAATCTTCACTAGCCCTTGTTGGAAATTAAAATACAAGGACGACGCTAATGAGAGCATCTCCTGGTTCATCCAAATAACCCTATCGCAGGCAGAGCGGTGGTCATGACTTCAATAGCGTAATTCATCACTTTATCCGCCAGCCAACCTGAAATCATAAACAAGGAACCAAATACGGCTAATAGCTTGATACCAAAAGGTAATGTCTGTTCCTGAAGTTGGGTCACGGTTTGTAAAAGCCCGACTAACAACCCCACGACCGTCGCCACAATCACAGGAATCGCTGACAATATGACGATCAACAACATCGCTTTATTACTGACATAAATGATTGAATCCATTTTCTATTCCCTTACGTCAATGCTGTGCGAGTTCGAAATACTGCATCACCAGCCCTTTCGAAATCAGTGACCATCCATCAATTGCCACAAACAAAATCAATTTCACTGGCACTGAGATAGTCACGGGACTCATCATCATCATACCGAGTGCCAACAGAATGCTTGAGATCACCAAGTCGATAACCACAAACGGTAAATAGATATAAAAACCAATTTCAAACGCGGATTTAATTTCACTCAATGCGTAGGCTGGCAGTAATGAAAATAGCGTTGGCGCCGCTTGCTCTTCTTGTACCTCGGCTTCCGTTTTACCCTGCTGAATAGACTCGAAGAAATTCACTAATTGAGGATCGGAATATTTCACTAAGTAATCTTTATAACGCCCTAGTCCGTTATCAACGAAGTTGTCGATGGATTCCACATTGCTAAAATCCACGCTTTCGTGGCGCATGTAATTGTTCACATCTTGCAGCACAGGCATCATCACAAAAATAGACAGTAATAAGGCGATACCATTAAGTGCCATCGTCGAAGGGACTTGTTGTACGCCCATCGCATTGCGCACCATAATCAGCACAATCGAGATTTTTAGATAGCAAGTTCCCGCTGCAATAATAAAAGGTAGCAGTGTGGAAAAGGCGATAAGGACTAATAAAGGTATTTCATTCGGAACCGTTGGCATGCTTATAACCTTTTATCGCCTAAGCTTACCAATCGCTTAATTTCTAAGCCTAATTCGTCACTATCACCAATATAGGTCAGCTCGCCTTCTGCGATCAGTTGCTTGTTGGCATACACCTTCACTTCACGTTCTTTATTTTCACCAATTGAGTAGATTGCTCCCGGCTGGAGTGAATCCAATTCCTCTACACTGATGTCTGAATGACCCAATACAAAGGTCAGTTTGACCGTGAGGTCGTGCAAATTAAAAGGACGAACAGTTTCATCAACAAACTCCTCTTCCACCGCAGAATCTATCTGTTCGTCATCCGCTGTCATTAACTGCTCAATCATAAAAATGCCTTCTTGTTGTTTTTGAAAATGGGCCAATACACGCCCTGCAACGGTCATATCTAATTGTAATTGCTGAATACGCAGCACATCGCCAAGCGCGATAGACTGCAAAATTTTGCGACTGATATGGCTATAACCTAAAATCCAGTCGGCTTGCAGCTTAAGCTGCTCGGCTATCCCGTTTTGCGCCTTACGCTCGATTAGCCCTTCAATAGGCTCAGCTAACAGCACAATGCCAAGTTTCTTTTCTTTCACCGTGAACCTTGGTTGTAGGAGCTGTTCATCATCAATAATCTCGACGCCATGACAACGGAATTGCTCGGAGAAAAACACCTTTCCGGTATTTTCATAAGTAAAAACTTTGCATAAGCTTTTGGTATCTAAAAGATTCCATGCGTAATGAGCCAACTTAGGCCAGCGGTGACGGCACCACTCTTCAGCATTCACCAGCACTTGAGTTTTCTGCTTTTTACTGTGTAGAGTGACTTGAAAATAGCACTCTCCAACTTTGGGAATATGCATGTCTAAGTCCCATTGAAAACGCTGCTGCCACTCTCTCACCTGCTTTTCTCGGTGGCTAATTCGATGAATGTTTAGCATTAGGACTCCTCATCTTGCTGATGCTGTTGCTGCCGTTGACGCTGTTGACCTTCCTGCTCTTCACGTCGGATTACCATTTTTTGTTCACCTGTCCATAAATGCTGGTTGTCTTGCAAAGCCTGCTGAACCTCATCGCTTTGCGTTGATGCCACCACCTGATCTTTGTTGGTACTCGCTAAAGCAAAAGAGACCGTTGGTGCATTTTGCCATTGGCTAAAGGTGTAACTCAGTGTGCGAGAAGGCACCGTTTTGAAACTTTCAACTTCGGAAGCTGCCATCAATTCAGCGACTTTGCTTACCATTGAAGAGGCTTGCTGTGTGTGTGTTGAAGTTTGAGAAGCCGAGGTTTGAAAAGTAGAAATTTGAGGCGTCACCGCCAGTGGCTTATCTCCCATCTCTGCACGCACTTGCGTTAAAATGTTTTTGGTAATATCCATTTCATCCGGTTGAATCACTTCTGATTTTTCAATATTGAAGCTTTTCATATCAGGAAAATGTTGCGGTGCCGGGCGCTCATTTGGTACAGGACGCTCATTTGGCACAGGTCGGCTTTCGTGACTCGCAGAGGCATTCTGCCCCTCAAAATCATGCTGAGCTTGCATAACAGGCTCAGTCACAGAGTGAGTTTCACTCACTAAACTTGATTGACCATCACGCAAAGGTGATTTCAATACCGCGATATCCACAACTTCAGTCTGCTGCGCTAATGGGATGCTCATCCATTGGGTCTGCTTGACACTTGTCGGGTTATCTGACAAAAAGCGAGCCGCTTTTTGTTCTATAGTTTTTGTTTTAACGGTTTTCGCGTTAGTTAATTGACCAATCGATACCACCTCAACATTGGCGTTAAACGTAATCTGAGGAATATCATCTTCACTCACCGCTTGCCCTAATAAGTCATCAGGTTGTGCACTTAGTGAATGGTTCGCTTCGCTGTTGTTTTTATCTGAGCCATATTCTGCAGAGAGAAATGCCACTTTCACGCCAGAGTGCATATGCTGGATTTGAGTCGGTAAGTTCAACAGAACGGGTACTGCCAACTCCTCTACTGGTTTTTTAGGCTTTTTATTATTACCGGTCACTTGAGTCAGTTTTTTTTGAACAATATCCTGAGCCGCTTTTTTGACTGAATGCTGCTGACTGCCCTGCTTTTGAAAACCCGGTTTTTGCTGGTTATATTTTTGATGATTAAAACCAAGTGATGAACTTTTAGCTTCCATTACGGAATTAAATGTATTGTCACTGGGCAGTGATTTTATTGTCGACATGAACAAACAGCTCCTCGATTTCATTTTGTTGCTGACGCTCTAATTTTAACCACCGCGCCCTACGTTGTTGCTTGAGATATTTTCGGAATTTCTCGCACTTATTACGCAAAATGAACGTCCGTTCAGTCATTTGCTGCTTCAATAAATGGTACTTAGATAATTCAGCGTTGATGTTTTCTATCTGAAATTCACATTGGGCGATTTCTGATAAAACCACGGCTTTTTGCCGTTGACGTTCCCAAAAATCCATTTGGGTTAATTCTTCAGATTTTTCATACACCCCAACTTGTAGAGTTAATATGGCGATCCGTTGGTGGATATCTTGGCGCTGTTGCTGCAACTGCAAAATGGCGATTTTCAGCTTGCTTTGCTCTAACTGCACTCTTTCGAGACGCTTTTCAGTCAACGCTAATAATTGATTAATCATCAGGATGCCAAATGGTGTAATTGGGCTAACATTTCCTCAAAGCCCTCTGACTCATCCATGTTTTGTTGTAAGAAATGATTGATATCCTGCTGTTTATCTAAAGCACGGTCATTTTCTTGGCTTTCACCTCGCTGGTATTCCCCTAATTCGAGGTACAGCTTGATCTGCTCTAAGCGAGATAAATTTTCACGAATATCGACAGCAAATTGGCGATGTTCTGGCGTTGTTACCTTCTGAAAAACACGGCTAATACTGTGCAAAATATCAATCGCAGGGTAATGTCCTCGCCCCGCAAGTTTATGACTGAGATAAATGTGTCCATCCAAAATAGAGCGAATTTCATCTCCGATAGGATCGGCTTCTTCCTCGCTTTCTAATAACACGGTGTAAAACGCAGTAATAGAACCCTGTTTTACGCGCCCTGGACGTTCGAGTAATAACGGAAGTTGCTCGAAAACAGAGGCAGGATAACCACGACGTGCAGGAAGCTCTCCTGCCGCAAGAGCCACATCGCGCAACGCCCTTGCATAACGGGTCATCGAATCGACATACAATAAAACCTGTTTTCCTAAATCGCGGAAATATTCCGCCATCGCTGTCGCCAATAAGGCGGCATTACAACGCTCAATCGGCGGGCTGTCGGAGGTGGCATACACTAAAATGGTTTTATCCGCATGGGGGGACTGCTTGAGTTCTTCAATAAACTCAATCACTTCTCGCCCACGCTCACCAATCAGTGCCACGATATGAATATCCCCGTGAGCGTGATTAATCAGCATGTTCATTAAGGAGGTTTTACCGCTACCCGCGGCTGCAAAAATACCGATACGCTGACCTAACCCGCACGTGAGCAATCCATCGATAGCGCGAATTCCTGTGACCATCGGTTCATTCACCGGACGGCGTTTATTCACACTCACTGGAGGATTATCAATGCGTTGCAGCTTGGTTTTTAACTGGGTGATTTCGCTATTTTTCTGACTTAATGCGCCTTCTAATTCCCCAGCAGCATTAAAAATATTCCCAGCAAGATGCTCCCCCATTTGGAATACAAATGGGTAGCCACTTGGGCGAATAACCACTTCACGAGTGAAGCCCTGAGCACGGCCAATGAGGCTCAAAACAGTTAGCCCTTCTTTGAAGCCTATTACTTGCGCTTTGGCGATAACTTTTGGCTGTGCCAATGACTGCTCAATAAAGCAGATCTCGCCAATAAATACGCCATTCAATGGAGCTTCAATCAGGCATCCATGAATGCGCACAGGATGTGCGCAAACGTCAAAAAGTTTCATCATCAATTACGATAATTGCAGACGCAATTCGTTAACGCGTTCAAAGAATTCTTCAAAAGAATCAGCAAATAATTGCATGTCATCCAATGAAGTCTCCTTTAATACCGCGGACAGCACCAAGTTATTTTCCATAATATTGAGTGCAGGTTGCCCTGGATAAAAATTACGTGGTACATATTCTAAAATGCTTTTTAATAATGAAGCGTGGGATGCATCGAGCCGGCTGTAATTACATTCCATTAAGCTGCACCAAATAATTAAATCATCCGATGACAAATCAATATTAATCGCAGGTACATCACTCATTTCGAGTTGAATATTGGAATGGCAATCAAGCTGCGGATTCACTAAATCACTGCGCCCCATGGCATTTAAAAATTCATTCAATTTTTCGACAAAACGGTATTTCATTTACGTATTCCTTATATCGTTTTAATAACGTTGACCTTCACCATTTCGGAAACCTCATTAAATGAGAGCACCTCAAGTTCAGGGAAACGGCCTTCTAAGATTTTTTTCACAAACCGGCGGATATCCACAGGTACCAGTACATTGACATCTCTAACAGATAAGTAACTGTTTTCTAATGCCAATTCAGCAGCCTGAATAAGCTCATTGCTTTTTTCAGGTTCTAAATGCAAATAAACGCCACCAGATGATTGACGGATACCTTGGCGAATGGTGTCTTCCAGTTCGGCATTCACCATTAAGACATTCAAACGCCCTTCCACCGAGAAACGGGATGAGATATAACGCGCCATTGAGCTGCGAATGTGCTCTACCAGCATCATGCTGTCTTTCTCTTTGGGCACCCATTGCACTAAGGTTTCAATAATTAGCTTCATATTGCGCACCGAAATTTTTTCCATTAATAAACGTTGAAAAACTTCCGTGACTTTTTGTACGGTGGCGTGGCGATAGCATTCTTTCAGTAATTCGGGGTACTTTCTTTCAAGATCATCCAGTAAATTTTTAGTTTCTTGGATCCCGAAGAATTCATTGATGTGGCGTAAAAGCAGCGTACTGACGCAATCAATCATTTCCGTTACGTCATCGCGCACTAATAGACCGAGTTGCTCGACGTTTTCGCTGTATTGGTTGTCAAACCAGGTGCTGACTGAACCATATTCATCGGTATATTTGATGAGTTCCATACCAAGGTATTCCAGCTCATCATTCGCTGTTAGTAAGCGTTGACCATGAAAATAGACATCGTATTCACCCGCTTTTACTTCGTTTATTAGCACCACAATTTTGTTTTCTGGCACGATAGGCGAATAGTTAATGGCAATATCTGGAATGCGATATCCATAACGAATAAACACATCTTTTTTCATGCGAGATAGAAAATTATTATCTTCTAGATGCTGCTTATATTGCTGATTAACCGAGATAATGACGGGTAAAGTTTCAGGAATATACTCATCGTCGAAATCATCATTCGCGCGCTGAGTTTCCCCTTCAGTGGCTTCGGTTTGCAGATTTTCCTCACCCAATTGCTGCTCTTTTCGCTGTGCTTTACGCTTTTTAAAATAGCGAGTGGCAAATAACCCCATCAGCAATGCCGCAAGGAATAAGAAAATGGCGGTTGGAAATCCGGGTAAAAACCCCATGAATAGCACGATAAATGCGGTGATCAGGATGGTGAAATCATTGTCAAAAAGTTCAGAAACAATGTTTTCACCCAAGTTTTTATCATTGCCACCCACGCGGGTCACAATAAAGCCCGCACTGATAGAGATAAGCAGCGCTGGAATTTGTGCGACCAACCCATCACCGATGGTTAATAACGTGAAGGTATTTAATGCCGTGGAGAGATCCATGCCTTGCTGAGCCGTACCCACGGATATTCCGCCGATTAAGTTGACGAAAATAATCACGATACCGGCAATGGCATCCCCTTTGATGAACTTCATCGCACCGTCAAAAGAACCGAATAATTGGCTCTCTTTTTCCAGTTCGCCACGTTTAATTTTCACGGTCGCTTCATCGATAACCCCAGCGCGTAAATCCGCATCGATGCTCATCTGTTTTCCGGGCATCGCATCCAAGGAGAAGCGAGCTGCCACTTCAGCAATACGTTCTGAACCTTTAGTGATAACAATAAATTGCACGATCGTCACGATGGCGAATACCACCATTCCTACCACTAAGTTGTCCTGAATAACGAACTCACCGAAGGTATCGATAATGTCGCCAGCATCTGCTTCAAGCAGAATAAGTCGGCTGGTACTAATAGAGAGCGCCAATCTAAACAGTGTGCTAATCAGCAAAATAGACGGGAAGGATTGGAAGTTAAGAACGCGCGTAATATAAAACGAGCTCATAAAGATCAGCACCGAAATCATAATGTTCAGTGCAATCAATAAATCGACCAAGACGGTAGGTAACGGAATAATCAGCATCGCAATAACCATCACCATGATGACTAGCACCATCAGCTCAGGGCGATTACGGATCTGCAATAAAAATCCGGTTAAGTTTTTCATGAAATCGTGTATTTCCTGTCAAATTAGGATTGTCGACGTAAGCGCTGCTCTTGCGCCAAGAGTTGATCCATCTGTATTTTTAATTGGTCGAGTAATTCATCACGCGCTTCCAATGAGTAAAAAATGGCAACGGGAATAATTGAAAACGCAATAATTAGAAGCTGAACAAAGCGGGCGCGTAGATCCGTGGTCATGGCACTTAATTGTTCCTGAATAAAATTCACAAGCTTGTCATTGAAACTTTCTTGGCTACGGATCCCACTGGTAAATAGTTGGCTTAGCACCTTCTCCAATTGGTTCTGCGGCAAGAGGTTTTGTGACAACTGTTTTTGTGACAAGCTCGCTTGCTGGCGAAATAGACCCGATTGGAGAAATTGCTGACTAAATGTGCGGTCTAGTGACTGCAATTCACGCAGACGACCAATTCGTGTGAAGAAGCTGCCAAACTCACTAATATTCAGGTCTCCAAGCGGCAGTGCTTGTAAGTCACACGCTAAGGCTCTTGCGAGATAACGCATCATGTTTTCGCGTTGAGCCAGCTCCATTTCTTCTACCCACTGTTCGTATAAATAGACCACTGGACCGTCATAACCGATAAATTCGCGGTATAAGGTGCGTAAGTTCCCAGCACTTTCACGCAGAGTTTGGGCAAACGCTTTGGCAATTAGCGCGATGTTTGCCCCTGCCTGCGCCGTACGGTTGGTATCTTCCGTTAGCAGTAACCGCTCTAACTCTTGTAAATGATCAATCTGCTCCTGCTTGAGTTTTTTACGGTTGATAAGCGCGGCAAGCACCATCAGTAAATCGCTAGGATCAGAGAAAAACTGCAATAAAAAGGCGCGTAGCTGCTGAGGTGTCATCAACTGACGATTGAGTATTCCTTCAATCTTCAGCACTTTTTCGTCCGCATTGTTTTCTAAGATGCGCTCAGCAAAGCGCATCCACTCCTCTTCTTGCCCTTTTTTCGAACCGCCTCGACGAACATGGCTCGCGGCCAACATCGCCATCGAAGCGTATTCGCTGGAACTGTCAATCACCCCCGCACCACGCGCAGCTTCATCTGAGTCATCACTGCTTTTCGTGGCTGTACGACTCTTATCTTGTGCGTTCAGTAGCGTGCGATTGCTATAGCTCAGCGGGGTTATTGCCATGAATCCCTCATGTATTGCTGGAGAAACTGTACAGTTCCATGCAGTTGGCTATCTTTTTGTGTAATACGGGCTTTCTCGGAAAATTGTCTCCCATCCCACACTTCGTTTTCATCCAATAAACGCGGCTGGATTAAAAAGATGCGCACCATTTTTTGTTGATTGGTCGAACTATGGCGGAATAAGCCACCCACCCAAGGAATATCACCAAGAAGAGGAATTTTGCTTTCATTTTCAATATATTGGTCGCGGGTATAACCACCGATTAATAAACTGCTATCTTTGGCGATACGTGCCACGGTATTAATGCTGGTACGGTTAACCGTCGGAAGCCCTTCAACGCTGGACGTTTTACCGCTGCTATCACGGTTCTCTGCACCGTCTTCGATATTGACTTCCATTTCAACACTTTGGCCGGCTGAAATGCGCGGCATGACGCTGATCATCGTGCCGTAAGTGACAGATTCGAGAGTTGCGGTACGTTCACCTTGTAGCTTGGCGTAGAAACTGGTGTTGTTATCAAACAGCGCAGGAACGTTTTCTTGGGTCAGTAGCACCGGACGCGAGACAATTTGGCTATTACCATTTTTGCTTAGCGCATCAATTTGTACTAAAAACTTGCTGCTATCGGGTAAAGTGCTTCGATTGAAAGAAACAGAGCCACCGCCTACGTTAAAAGAACCGACTTCCCAATTGACCCCTAAGTTATCTAACTCAGAACGCGTGATATCGATGATCCACAAAGAAAGCTCCACTTGGCGGCGGCGGTTATCTAATGTTTTAACCAAATCGCGGACGTAACGGATCTGCTCAGGGCTACCTTTCACAATCAGGCTGTTGCTGTCAGGATGGGCAACCAGAGAAAAGCTACTATTTGATGCGCCACCACGTTTGACGGTGACTTGGCGATTTTCAGGACGAGCGCCACCAATGGGTGCATCCATCAAGGCATCAATTTCATCCCCATCGGTATTGAGCTTTGCAGGTAAAATTTCGAGGGTTTCTTCGACGCTACTGCCCCCATTTTTAAACAGGGAACTGATCACCGATAACATGCCGGGAACCGTGATCGATTGACCACGTAATGAGTAACTTCGATCGCTTACAGAGGCATGCTTCAGCGGGAGTACCGCAACATTACCACTGGTTTTTTCTTCTTGTTTGCGTTGCTCGCCAAGATACAACGCGGTACCTTTAATCAACTCAACATAGAGCGGCGGTCCCGACACAAATAACATCGTGTCGCCACCTTGGGAACGAACAGGAAAACGCGCATCATAGATGCCATTACGTTGAATATAGCTGAGAACTTGCTGGCTACTGACTTTATGAGTTGGAATAATCAGACTACGCATTTCACTATTATCATAGACATAAATGCCTGCACCATCGTCATACCAGACTAACGCGATACGACGCGTTAAGGCTTTAAACATTTCATCGGCATTCGCGAGGTTAAAATTTCCCGTCACTTTTTTCTGGGATGCCAATTTACTTAAAATAATCGGCTTGTTAATTTGTTCCGCTACAGCATCAAACACTTTGCCTACCGCGATATTATTCGCGACAAACGTGTCTGCACTTCTTTCTTGTGTTACCGGCTCTGCAATCATCATTTCTGATTGCGCGGTATTGATATTTACACTCAGTAAAAACAGCGAGATAAAAACCGCCATTAATTTTTTACTGTTCATATAACGTTGCTCCAAGGTGCCTTATTTCTGATGGGGTTAATCCCAATTCTTTTTTCAAATCATTCGTGAAGTGAGAGGCGGAGCAGTAACCTGCTTCTAACCCAACATCTAAAATAGAACTTTCACTTTCAATTAATTGCAAAATGGCCGCCCCCATACGTACGCCCATAATTTTGCGTTTAGCGGTTTTATTAAAGTTTTCTCGGTAGAGTTGTCTAAAATAAGAAGCGGAAATGCCGTAACGGGCACACAGTTGATTAATATTGGCGTTTTTGTCTTGCTGAGCGGCTGAAATTAAAAAGCGCATCATTCCATACGCTTCATAGCGTCTTAATACATCACACCAATCATCAAATAACGGCTGCTTTTTAATGATCAAATCAATTACGATATTTTTAATTAAAACAGGTGCTGATATTTCATCGTCAAATAGAATGAATTCACCTAGTTGGTTTTCATCACTCTCTCTGGTGGCTTTTTTTGCAAGAAAGGATTGCCCCATTGCAGTATCAATAATAGCCAGCGTTTCAACGAGTTCAGATAATTCCATTGTATAGATATCCCATAAGGCTTTATCTTCAATCGTTAATTCATCCAAACCGCAAACAAAGATAGCGGGTTCTTGTACTTTAATATTTAAATTTGTATACCGAGATTTATAACAAAGCGTCGCTTTCGCTTTTACTGTGGTTACAGTTTCTATTGAGGTTATAGTTTCTTTTGGTATTGACAAGACCAATACGTCTTGTAAAGAAAAGCAACTATTTCTACTCGCCAATAATTTAGCAATATCTTCATTCGACATTATAAATAGACCTTATCCATTGATTTTTACTTGATATAGGTTCATTGATTAAATATAAAAAAACAAATGAATACTCTGGAATAGTTTGGAATTAACTATAAAAATAAAGGGTGTGAATGAATAAGATAAATTCAGCTGACTATATTATGTTCTTATATTTAAATGCTGAGCATTGAAGTCAATATGATTCGCTATTTTTTATTAATTGAGATTATCTTATGATAGAAACAAAATACCACACCTGCATAATGAAAATCATTAGTGGTTCGATGAATAGTCAAGAGCTAATGATTAACATCGATAAAAATCTTATTATCGTTGGGCAATATACTAAATACAAAACTGAAATAGATGAAAACGGTTTCACAACCTATTATATTCCTAGCGAACATACCCAGTGCGAGTTTTCTATTGTTTCTCATGACGAACATAGTAATAATTTTGCAATTAATCTTAAACAAGATGGAAAAAGTCGTCACCTCACTGTCACACTACAAGAAATCTTGCTCATTTACACCTTTCCAATCGTAATTAAGCTATTGAATACTGAATGGAATTACCCCGAAAAAGACCAAAAACCATTGTCATCTAAATCACTATCGCTTACAGAAAATAGATCCACTGCCATAAAACAGAAACCAAAGTTTAATAAGAAATGGCTTTTTGTTTTATTATTAACATTTGTCGTTATTTTTATATTATTCGTTGAATTCCAAATTAATCCAAAAAATAACGCTGCAAAACAGATTAAAAATATAGATAATATATTAAAAGGAAGCTATTACCCTATTATCTATACGCAGAATAAAAATGGCGAAATACTTATTCTCGTCAAATCGCAAAGAGATGAAGACTGGAGCCGTCAAGTTTTACTAAAATCAAATTATCAAGAAAAATATACCATCAAAAAAATAAACCTTCTTGAAAAAGAAATTGAAGATAAGTTAATAGATACTGTACCCAATTTATTAAAGGTTGACATTAGCAACCCTTGTCAACCCGTCATTCGAGTCGTGAAAAACCCACTACCGAATAATGATGATAAAAATATTAATCGCATTTTATCTAGTTACTTCAGTTGTTATAACCAAAGCCAACTTGTACAGATTCCTCTTGATGAACTCATCAAGAGAGCAGAGTTAGGATTGACTGAAAGTAATGTGAAATGGCAAAGAATAACCAAAGGTAACTACATTATCTTTGTTATAAGAGATAGTTTAAATGATAAACAGACTCTCTCTTTAATTAGCTTCACCAATTCATTTAGTCAAAAGTGGGGAACCAAGCAAATTCAATTTTCCGTCTCCCTTGCCAATAATGAACTGGCTGGAAAATCGTTTATCACCAATTCTAATGGTATTACGTTGTTAGGTAATAATCATTGGTTATTTAACTCAAATCAACCTAATTAATGAGGTAATAAATATGGCAACTCCAGGCATTAGTAATGCAAATGGTAATTGGGATGCATCTGCATTAGAACAAGCATCTACCATAGCAACAGATAATAAATGGGGCATGATGTATCGCAGCTCCGCAGGTATTAGCGAAAGAACAAAAACTATCGCTGATGAATTAAAGTCTATGATCGACAACCCAAATCTGGAAGTCGATAACCCGCTGACTCTGGGTAAAATCACAGCATTAAGCGGTAACTATAATATGGCACGTCAATTACAAAGCAACATAATGAAGTCCTTTAAAGATGCGGCGCAAGCCATTATTCGTAACGTGTAAGCCCGCAACGTTTAATTTACATCAGAGCATCACTGATCCTGATGCTCTATTTTTATAGGAGATACTTATGTTACCTATTAATCCTGTTTCAGTATTATCAAATATCGCTGAAATGGCACCTGTTACTCCAGCGGCTATCCCATTGGAAGATAAAGTGAAACAGTTATTTGCTGAGTACACGACCTCTGTGAGCCAAGAAAAAGCGGATCTTCTGGAGAAAATGAATACCGTTGACCCAAGCGACCCCGCTAAATTATTGGAATTACAAAACCAAGTCGGTAATTACAGCCTCGTCTTGAATATGGTCAGCACACTCACACATAAAAGTGTTTCTGCCATCGATACGGTATTAAAAGCACAATAGACCATGAATATATTAAAGAAATTCCTATTAATCGGGTTTATTAGCTTACTGCTCGGCTGTGATAACCAGCTATTACTGAGCAATTTAAGCCAGCGCCAAAGCAACGAAGTGCTTGCGATTTTGCAAGAGCACGGGGTTGATGCTAAGCGTAAACAGGATTCTAAAAATGGAGACTCGATTCGCGTAGCACCTGACGATTTTGTTATTGCGGTGGATCTTTTACGTCAATACAACCTGCCATCCAAAAATCCAGTGGAAATTATTGATGCCTTTCCTGGAGATTCGTTGGTTGCCTCACCGCAAGCTGAACGAACACGATTATTATCTTTGATTGAACAACGGCTTGAGCAATCTCTACTAACCATTCCTAATGTGGTCAATGCGAGAGTCCATGTGAGCTACCCTATCTCAGGTAATGGTCCCGTAAAACAGGCGCAAAAAGTTTCCAGTCTCGTGACTTACTCAGGTAATGAAGACCCAAAAGTGATGATGAATAAGATTAAGTTATTCCTCAATAATAGCTTTGCCGAAACCACCTATGACAATGTTTCTGTTGTGATAGTCAACCGCCCTCCGCTGCTGTATCAAACCCAAAATGGTCCAACCCCAGCATTTAATCCAGTGATTGCCTCTGCTTTAATCACTGCATTAATCGGTATGCTAATTGCATTTGGATTGTATCTATACCATCGCAACAATAAACAAAGCGATGAAAATGAAGAAGAGGTGGAGAAATCAAATCATGCCCCAATTGAGTAAGCTGCTGATTGACCAAAAAAATATTTTCTTAGCACCGGGGGATTATTTTCACTCGGAGTTCGTTGATGAGCATTATCATCAGCTACCCGTTCCGCTACAACAGCTGCAAAACTTGCAGCTTATTGAGCAATATCAATTAGATTTACCCGATGAAAAAACGTTGATATTACCCGAGATACTTGCCGAAAATTGGTCATTATTACCTTCTGTGGCGTGGGGTTTGGGGGTTATTCAGTACCCAGGCCCTCTGCCTTGGTGGGGAGAGCTATCTCAATATAGACAATTGCATCAGAAATTTAGCCACCCTTCATGGCAAGACATAACACAGACCATCGATACGCCTCAGCATTTACTTGCATTAGGCGCTGAGCAGCTTTTGATGTGTTTAAACACCTTTAGTCACGGCTATGCTACCCGCGCAAAATATATGTTTAGCCACCGCACACAGCAGATGATCCCTCACACGGCTTCCACTCTGCTACCTTGGAATATTATTGAAGAAACTTGCCGCTATGTCAGAGAACACACAACCTAATATCCAGCAGACTTTAATTGAAAATGTGCTGATTAAGTATCCGGTTTTAGACACCAATAGATATGCCCAGTCGGTTGTTAAACAGGCACATCAAAAAGCCAAAGCACATATTCAACAAGCTCAACAGTCTGAGAAAAATATTCATACTATTGCCTATCAACAAGGCTACCAAGATGGATTAACACAGCTTTTGAATGATTTTATTGGTGCCCTCAATGACAGTGAAGCCCAATACCAAAATCAGGTGAGCCAAACAGAAAGCCAATTAACTCAATTACTCATCGGTTTGTTTACTGACGCGCGTCTACAAGAAATTGTGGTAGAACACTTTGCTCAATTACAATCCGAAGCTCGCCAGGTTCAATTACACATACCGGCATCCTTGCAAACCAAGATAAGCACTAGAGCTAACGGCACCAAAATATGTACTAGCCCCGATAATTCAATCACGTTAGAAGTGAATAACGAAATTACACAATTCTCGCCGAAACTGGCGGCAGAAAAAATATTACCGCATATTTTTCCGATTTCGACCCGTTGTTTAATTTTGCAACAACACAAACAAGCTTATGCACTATTAATTCAACAAAAACGGCTAATCCAACAAGAACGTGCACTCCAACAAGAAGAAACAAGGAGGGGAAAATATGAAAATTGACTCTAATTTGCTGAATACTTTGTCAGCTTCGCGTACTCATGGCAATACGCCATCGAGTCTATCCGACCTACACACTAAAATGAGTACCCTTTGGAATTCCCATATCAACATGAAAGAGATACAGAACTATCAGGAAAAAAATATCCCCCACATTTCTGAGGATAAAAACACTAAAATACAAAGTTTTATTAGTGAATTTAAACACCAAGATAGTGATAAAACACGATTCGCATTGGTGTTTAAAACCATGGTGAATTTGAACCGTAATGATAAAGAATCATTCATTACTCAAATCGTTCAAACATTAAAGTCTTCATCTGAATCTGACCCTGCTTTATATAAATATTTCACTAAAGCTATTCAACGTTATATGTCGATAAGTTTAATGAATACTCCATTTACTGAACAATTGAATAAAAACATGACTAGCTTCAATCTTGATGGCGATGAAGATGAAGATTCATCAATCATATAACCATAATGATTAGATAACCTTGTACTATTAGATTAGTTCATTACTTAACGCCTCACCGACGAATATTTATAAGCTTAGAGTACATTTTTTATAACCTAAGCTTTTTAACTCCCTCCTTTTTAAAAAACATAAAAAAAATAAATTTGAAATTGATATATACACTCACAGATAGTAGTTTAAATTTACATCACCAAAACACATTGTTCGAATTTAAAAAAACGCCTTAATTTTTCATTAACTCATTACCCTACTGTTTTTTTATATTCAACATAATTTTACTGATGATTACGATGTCGATAATTAATTTTATATTGAACTATATCTGTGGGAAATATTATGAATAACATGGAATACAATAGAATAGAGCCAATGATGCTTTTATGTGGTCAAGTCGTTTATGACCCTCTGAAGAGAACGCTATCTCGCGGAAAAAGAACCGTGAATTTATCTGAAAATGAATCCTGCCTCTTAAAACTGTTGTTATTAAAAACGAATAGCAAGCGAGAGGTGATGCATGAAATTTGGGAAAAGCGCGGAACTATCGTGACTGAAAGCAGTTACTACAAGTTAGTCAGACAATTACGACAATCATTTAAGAAAGTTGAGTTAGATGAAAATCTTATCATGACACTGCCCAGAATTGGTATCTTGTATACTGGCGAAAAATCAGAAATGCCAATTTTATCAAGAGTTAATGAGCGAAAAAACATGTATGCGTATGTTCGCTGTTTTTTTCAGAAAGTATTTAATCGCTCATATCAATAAATTATTCATATAAAAGAAGAAAAATCATGCCAAGAATTTCTATATCAAAATTTATTTTACATTCAATTTTTATTTTAGCGTGTTGTTTATTTCTATTTGCTTGTAATAACCCAATAAATCAAAATCGAAATACATTTAATATTCAAGGTGATGTTTACAGCCAATCTATCGATATTCCTAGTGATGCGCTAATTACCGTTTCGGTCACCCCAATAAACGGAAACAGTTACTCTGAAAAAAGTCATTATGATTATACTATGACAACCAGAAAATCAGCGAGAACGGTTAATTTTTCCATTAATTTACCGGAACCGTTATTAACCCAAGGTCACTATTTTGGATTAAGCGTGAGAGTTGAAAAAAAGGGTGAATTACTGATGATGAGTAATCAAATTACTCCATTAAATCAATCTAAATCTGAAAGATTTTCTTTAAAAGTAAATTCTATTTGATTTATTAGGTTAGAGAATATCAGTAACCACAGCACTTAAATACTTTAATGCCTAATGAAAAATTGCTAAATGCATAAATCGACACAACAAAGAATTAGTCATCACTAGAATTCATTGGAATTACTTTTCTTTGAAGAAAAATTCCAAATTATTCAAAAAATAGATCTTAAAAAAGTAAATATACTTCATTCAAATATAAATCGAATGATGTTGAGTATTGGCAGCTTATTTTAATGACTGTGAAAATCTTAAGGACTGTTATAAATCAGGGATTTTTAAAATACTCATCAACGATATTTAATTAACCCTATATTCTCGGAGTTCCTTAATGAATCGCAAGTCTAAGGATTTTATTCCTTATCATGTTACATTTATTGCGTGGATAAATATTGCAACGCAGATTAGTTTTCCTTTAGTATCAGTTTTTGCACCTGTCGCAGCCAATGCATTTACAGAGCAAAACCATCAACAACGCACGTTTTTATTACCCAAAAAAAATACGCTTACTTTAAGAGAAACTCAGCCATATACACTACAAGTGGGAGAAACAACTCAGAGTATTGCCAAAAAATATAATATAAGTTTGGAGCAATTACGTAAGCTTAATCAATTTAGAACATTTTCTCAAAGTTTCGAGACCCTAAAAGCCGGCGATGAGCTAGATATTCCTATGTCGCCGTTACCAACTTTAGAATGGGAAAACGAAAAACCTGTTTATATTCCACCAGAAGCATCGAGTGAAGAAGAAATTAAACTGCCGCAGTTTGTTTCCAAAGCGGGCCAATTTTTTACAAAGCAGCCTAATCATCACAAAACCAAAGCATTTACCCAAGAGATAATCACAACCACAGCAAGCAGCTATCTACAAGATTGGTTTAATCATTTTGGTAGCTCACAAATAAAGCTGGTTGCGGATAAGAAATTTTCATTAAAAAATTCGCAAATTGATTTGCTGCTGCCAATTTATGAAAACGAAGAAAGTTTATTCTTTACTCAAGGTAGTTTTCATCGTCAAGAACAGCGCATTGAAACCAACCTCGGCTTTGGGGCACGTTGGTATGGTGAAAATCAAATGGTTGGCGGAAATACCTTCTTTGACTACGATATTTCACGTGGTCATTCTCGTTTAGGATTAGGTGTTGAATATCGTCGTGACTTCTTAAAATTGTCAGGTAACAGCTACCATCGTCTTAGCAGCTGGCGCAATGCCCGAGAATTAACCGATCATTCAGCTAGACCATCTAATGGATGGGATCTCCGCGCAGAGGGTTGGTTACCTACCTATCCACATATTGGTGGAAAGCTCACTTACGAACAATATTATGGTGATGATGTTGCGCTATTCGGCACCAAAAATTTACAACGTGATCCGTATTCCATCAATATCGGTCTTAACTATACTCCGGTTCCATTAATCACATTCAATGCGGAACATCGCCAAGGAAAAGCCAGCAAGAAAGATTCGCGAATTGGTTTACAACTCAACTACCAATTTGGCAAAAGCTTGAAGCAACATTTGGATCCGGAATCCGTCAATGCATTTCGTTCATTGATGGGCAATCGCTATGATTTCGTCAGTCGTAACAACCATATCGTTCTGGATTATAAAAAAAATGACGTCATCCACCTAAACATAACGGACTCTATCACGGGCTACGCAGGGGAAAAGATCCCTTTACATTTCACAGTGACCAGCAAATATGGGTTAAGTCACATAAAATGGGATGCTCAAGCACTGGTTGCCGCAGGCGGACACATACTCAATGAAAATGGTCAATACAGCCTTGTGTTGCCTTCTTATAAAAATATCAAAAATGCGAACAATTACGCCATTACTGCCATTGCCATCGACAAGAAAGGAAATACCTCTTCCAAAGCTATTGTCCGAGTTTCTGTTACTCAACCAGCTATTCACACCCTAAAAAGTGTCGTTTCATCCAGCAGAATTGATTTAATCGCTAACGGTAAAAGCAGCCAAAAATTGTCGTTATCCATTAAAGATAAAGCTGGAAATGTCATTGATCTCGCAGCTAAAGAAATTACGCTTGAGCGAGCAACAACTCGAAAAGTGAAGAGAGCGATGCCAGCTAAAGGGCTAAAAGCAGCTCCACCAGCCAAGTACACCGCCATAAGCCCATTTACCCGCTTAGCAGCTGGACAATATGAAGCGACGTTAACCGCAGGCACTAAGCCTGAAAGCTTTATACTGGTTCCCAAAGCCCGTAATGCTGTCTTCCCTGAAATTAAAGTGACCGTTGTTGCAGATACGGCAACAATTCAAGCTACAAAGCCCACGCCCAATACGCAAACGCCCCAGTTAGCTAACGGAAATTCACCTATTGAAGTTAAAACACAGCTTAAAGATGCGAATGGTAACCCTATCATTAATAGTGTGGTGACTTGGAGCTCCAACAAAGATCCGCAAAAAGTGATATTCACCCCTGTGAGCAGCACAACGGATAACAACGGCTATGCCACCACTCTAATCGCCAGCACACTAGCTGGTGAAGTCACGATCACGGCAACACCAACAAATGGCTCTCCACAAGACGTCACGCTAACATTTATACCGGATGCCACCACTTCAGTGCTGAAACCGCAAAATATTAACATTACTCAAAATGGTTCGATTGCTGACGGGAAAAAACCCAATCTGGTATCTATCACCATTACCGACCAATTTGGCAACCCATTACCAAATGTCGATGTACAATTCGCAACGGATAAAGGAACTCTCGCCAATACTCTCGTAAAAATGGATGCTAATGGAGTTGCACAAACCGCAATAACCAGTACGCAAGCGGGTGAAGCGAATGTGACGATTACTGTGGATGGCAAAGACATCCAACATAAAGTTCAATTTGTGGGAGATAAATCAACACCACAAATCGCAAAGCCAACCGTCAGCCAGATAACGCAAATCGCCGATGGTAAAAAACCGATTGAAATCACCACGAAATTAGTCGATGCCCATAATAACCCGCTGCCAAATACGGTCGTGACCTGGAGTTCAAATAAAAACGCCAATGATGTTCAGTTTACGCAACAAACCACCACAACCGATGCTAATGGTCTAGCAACCACCACGATTACCAGTACCGTGACCGGGGACATCATCATTACCGCCACAGCACCGAATGCTACACCACAAGAAGTAAAAGTGGATTTCTTACCTGATACCACAACAGCTGCGGTGCAATCGAATGATATTCATGTATCCCAGACAAGCACTGTCGCGAACAGCAACTCGGCAAATACCATTTCTATTACTGTGACGGATGCAAAAGGCAACCCAGTTCCAAATGTTGAGGTCGCATTCGCTACAGATAAAGGAACATTAGCTGATAGCAAAGTGACCACTAACAGCCAAGGAGTCGCACAAACCGCTATTTCCAGCGATAAAGCTGGAGATGCTACCGTGACGATTACCGTAGATGGCAAAGATGTTAAACAGACTATCTCATTTGTTGGAGATAAAAACACTCCACAGGTTGTGAAACCGACAACCAATACCGTTCCTCAAATTGCCAATGGTAATAAGCCATTTGAAGTCAAAACACAGATTGTAGATGCCAATAATAACCCGCTGCCAAATACCGTGGTTAATTGGACATCAAATAAGAACGGCAATGAGGTTAGCTTCTCTGAAATCAGCAGTATCACTGATGCCAATGGTTTTGCTACGACTCAAGTCACCAGTACCGTTTCAGGTGATGTCCTGATCACGGCGGCAACACCTAACGCAACATCACAAGACATTAGCCTTACGTTTTTACCGGATTCAACCACTGCAACAATTAAACCTACAGATATCATTGTTGGCTCAATGACATCCGTTGCGAATGGTGTAACAGGCAATCCAATTGCGATCACCGTGACGGATGCTAATGGCAACGTCGTTCCAAATGTTGAAGTTCAATTTGCAACCAATAACGGTTCTCTGGCTGACCAAAAGGTGATGACAGATAACCAAGGTGTGGCAAAAACCACCATCACCAGCAAGCAAGCAGGAGATGCAAAAATTACGGTGACTGTCGGTGGAAAATCGTTTGATAAAACCGTTGTATTTACGGCAAATATACAGACGGCGAAAGTCAGTTCAGTCATACCAGAAGTTAAAAATCAGTATCTCGCTGATGGCAAAATGACCGTCACTTATACAGCAAAAATTGTGGATGCGAATAACAACCCTATTTCTAATGTTGATACCGACTGGCTATCTAACTTAAGTGCATCAGAAGTGAAATTTAGCCAAGCAAAAACCAAAACCAATGCCCAAGGGGAAACGACCACTACCATTACCAGCACAAAAGCTGAAATGGTGATCGTGACAGCATCAACAAATGGCGATGGGAAAATGGCCAAAGAAATTCATTTTGTTGCCGATAAAGCCCAAGCTCAAATCACATCGTTAAACGTCAAGAAATCAACTATTGTGGCTAATGGCGTGGATAAAACCGATGTTTATGTCTTCGTGGAAGATAACTACGGCAACCCTGTTGAAGGTGTAGATGTTCAATTACAGACGAACAATGGTGCCCAACTCACCGTAATCACACCGTTCTCTAAAACAGATAGCCATGGATTGGTTCTCGCCACGCTGTCTACCTCCCAAGCTGCCAACAATATTATGGTTGCAGCAGTATTAGCGAACGGTAACCAACAACCGATTTCGAGCACCGTAAAAGCGGTCGCTGATAATACGACCGCGACAGTGACGATTGCATCATCAGCTAACCAAGTGCAAATTCGACCACAAGCCCAAAAAGTATTACTGACAGCAACCGTCGTCGATAACCTGAACAACCCATTAGTTGAAACACCAGTAACTTGGCTCAGTGATAACAACACGCTAAGTGTAAATACAACCCGTACTGATAATCGAGGGCAAGTGACCGTTGAACTATCGGGCTATATCGCAGGAGAAACGACGGTCACTGCACAACTGCTTAACCGCCGTGAAGCACAGGAAAAAATTCAATTTATTGCAGGCGATGCAAACTCACTAAATAGTTTCTTTGAAATTAAACCACAAACTATTGTGGCGAATAACCGTGAACAAGCAACAGCAACGTTGACCTTACGTGACCAATGGAATAACCCAGTTACAGGGCAAAGAATTGATTGGGATAGTAACAACAATGCCATTACATTCACGGACTCAAAAGAGCTTGCTAACACAGGTGAATACCAAGTTAAAGTAAGTGGTAATCTTGCAGATACCATTGATATTACTGCTAAAAATGGTGCTGTTTCTAAACAAAAAAGCCTCGGTTTAATCGCGGACAGCGCCACTGCGCTCATCAAGGATATGAACATCACCAGTCAGGCTACGGTTCCTGCTGATGGCATCAGCCGCATTACCGTACAAGCAACCATTACAGATGCCACCAATAATCTGGCACCTGCGGGTATTGCGATTGGTTGGCGTAGTGATGTTGGTGAGCTATCACAACCCGTTAGCCATACAGATAATAACGGTATTGCCCAAATTACTTTAACTAGCACACAAGCTGGAAAAGGCAGCGTAACCGCCATTTTAGGTCAAAATACTAAGCAAACCGTTCAAAATATCGAGTTCTTAGCGGGGAACGTTTCTAGCAGCGCCTCCACTGTTGCTCTGAGCACGCCATCATTAACAGCAGCAACAGGTGAAACTGAAATTACCGTTACGCTGAAAGATGATATTGATAACCGACTGGGTAACTTGGCGAATAAAATCACGCTAGATTACTCAACTGATTTGGGCTTAGCAAACTCACCGACTTTCACAGAGGTAACACCTGTAGGAACCTATCGTGCGAAGTTACACAGTACCAAAGCAGGTAATACAGACATTACCGTCCTGGTTGATGGTGTGACTCTGAACCAGAAAGCCCCTCTGACTGTGATTGCTGACGCACAAAGCGCACAGGTACGTGGTGATATCAAGGTTTCAAAAACAACTGAAACCGTCGGTAATCAAGTCACTATCAGCGCCCAGTTTGAAGATGCTAACGGCAATCAGCTCGGCGCAGGTATTCCCGTATTCTGGACGGCTAACGATGGCAGCCAGCTTTCGGATAACCAGACAACCACCGATGCTAATGGACGCAGCGAAGTTACCGTTCAACGTAGTGATGTGGGTTATGCAAATATTACCGTTAACTTAACATCGCAAAATACTAAAACCGCCCCAACTATCTCCTTTACACAAGGTACGATTGATACCAGTAAAACAGTATTCAATATAACCCCTACCACAATTGTGGCGGGTCAACCTGCGACGGTTGAACTGATATTAAAGGATCAGTTTGGTAATTTATTAACCAATCAAATATCTGCTATTCAAATCAGTAGTAATAACAATGAGGTAAGAATTGCTCCAGTAACGATGCCATCGGCAGGGGTGTATCACGCCGTTGTGAGCAGTGATAAAACAGGCGCTGCCATATTATCAGCCAATCTCAACGGCAGTGCATTATCGCAAACCTTAACGTTGAATGTGACTAGTGACAAAGCCACCAGCGTAATCACTAGCTTAGATACCAGCACCAATAACATTCAGGCGGGTAATGCCCAAGGCGTAGTTTATACCGCCAAAATTGTGGATAAGTTCAATAACCCAGTGCCGCAGGTGAATGTTTCATGGCACTTACAGGGTAAAGCAGAACCTTTCCCACACTCATCAATAACGGATATTAACGGTAACACTAAAATTTCGGTCACCAGCCATACCGTAGGTGCATTAGTGATGACAGCAGCACTTTCCGCAAGCGAAGATAAAAAAGCCAGTGTGGTTAACGTCCTTGCCGGTACTGTAAACATCACTAACTCTACCTTTACGACCACTAAAACTGATATTGGTCCAGATGGGCTTGAAAGCACCTTGTTCACGGTTAAATTGCAAGATGATTTTGGCAACGCCTTACTGAATGAAACGGTTGATATTACAAGTAATGTCCCTGCTCAGGATTTTACTATCAGTCCAGTCACCAATCACCAAGATGGCAGCTACAGTGCAACAGCCACTGCGACGAAGCAAGGCACCGCTAAAGTCACGGCAAAAGTGGGCAATCAAACCATTGCTAACCCGATTGAAATCAAAGTCGATGCCATTAACCCAACACTACGTTTTGACAACATGCAACAGCGTCTGACTTACTCTTCCGCCGTAAATAATGGTCAGGTTGTTAAAGGGTTGCCAAACGGTGCTCAACCTGTTTGGTCCAGTGATAACACCAGTATTGCTACCGTTGACCAGCAAGGGAAAGTTAAACTGAAAAAAGCGGGACGCACCAAAATTTGGGCGCGTATCGATGGAAATGGTATATATAAATCCGCAGCGGCTAGCTATGAGGTGGATGTTGAAAAAGCCAAACCAAACTTGACATTAACCAGTGCAGACACTATTTCCACAATTTGGTCAGATAACCAAGCTCACAATATTCAAACCTCATTCGGTAATACGGATGTCACTACCATTCCTCTCGAATATGTCAGCCAAAATACCAATATCGCTCAAATAGATTCTGTTTCTGGTGCAATTACTCAGGTCAAGCCTGGAGTAGCAAAACTGACCGTGCGTTCCAAAGAGACAGATCAGTTTGTTTCTGAAAGCCAAGATATTACCTATAACCTCGCAAAAGCACGTTTTAATGTGAATTTTAACCAGAAAGAACAAGAAATCACGGATCAGCGTAATCTTTTTAACCTACAACAAACCAGTGTAGCTATCCCACCTAAAGCAGATATTGAATGGAATTCAGGAGCCAATAATGTCGTTAATATTGCCAAAAATGGCTCGATTCAAAGCCTAGGCAAAGGCGAAGCCAATTTAACCATGACAGTAAAAGCCAATGATTACTTTGAGCAAAGTAGCGGTGATTATAAGGTCAAGGTGTACACGAAGCCTGCAATTACTATAAATTCAATCTCTTATGGCAATAATGGCAATCAAGAAACTAATTCGGCTTATTGGTCCCCTGTTTATACCGACGATAACCTAACAGTTAACTGGTCTGTCGCAGGAACAAGTGATTTTGATATGCCTTCCGATGTCAAAATCGTTATAACAAAACCAGATGGTGGGACAGATAGCGCCACATCATCAGTGACTAGCGGTCCGCGTTCAAATACCTATGAGCCAAAGCAAAGCTACTTGAAAACGAACCAAAAAGTTAAAGTTGAAATTATTGCAATAGGTAAGTCCCAACATAAAATTGAAAACCGAATCCAAGCTGTTGATGTTCCTATTGTTATAACTGAACCCAAAGATATCGGAAACTTATCTATTAGCTATAGGACTTTCGCTTACATTGTTGGAGACGACGTAGTCGATAACGCTAATCGTTGTAACCCAATTACTAGCATTTCTTGGTTCAACAACCATCGTAAAGCGATTATATTTCCTAAAGTACAGATTGGGTTATCAGGAAAACAGCTATTAGAGAATATTCAGGTGAGCCATCAGATATTGAAGTCTGAATATAGCGGGAACGAATCATTTGGCTCAAATAGAATAACGTATCCAACGCTGACAAAACCCACTAATGGTCTAGATACATACGAGTACAGTTACTCACAGATTAGCAATCAGCCAATAAAAGATGAATGTTATATGAATCATAATGGTAGCGGAAAGCTCACCACAATATTAGAATTTGCAGGTCTACAGTCTGAACTCAAAACCCCATTCTATTGGAGTGGTTATTAACTTATTCCACAGGGTGCTTTGCACCCTGTTTTTTTATTACCCTCCCGCTTTACCTCGTTCAACAAATTACAATCACTAAGTAAATACACGTAAGATCTTGGAGGTTTTTAAAATATGCGAAAATCATAATCTGAAATTTATTACTTTATTGATAGCCGTATAACGAATATTTATACTGCAAAGATTAAAATCGGAAATCCTTTACTACTAAAGTGGCAGACAATTTAGTACTATTTGACTTAAAATGATTAATGCAAAGTTTTAATTTTAATCATCATACAAACCTCCGACTTGCTCACCAAATCTTTGATACTAAAATAACTATCACGTTAGAAACAAAAAAAAGAAAATAGAAATCAAAATATTTTGATCTTTATTAAGATGCCATGAATATACATATTTCATAAAATCATAAAAAAATTGATCAAATAACGATCTTCCTAGATTGATGTCTTTATAAAATAAATCAAAAACCAAAAACAATTAAGCTAAATCACAGAGATTAAATATAGAAATCCTGTATTGTTAATGTTTTATTTTCTATTTTTTTGGGTTTATATATTGAATTAATCAAAATTAACAATAAATTACATTGATCAAAAACAATACACTAAAATTTACATTTGTTATAACATTGCAGGAATTTAAATTTAAGCCATTGAAAATGAAAAAATAATTCTTTAGTTAAATATTTAAAATTAATAATCGTAAACATGTAGATATTTTAGACGTCATTTTGGGACTAATTGAAAACAATTATAAGGATAGTATATCATTCAGTGAGTGGCACTTGAGGGTCACTATATATTTAGCCCAAAATTAAAATGCGCAGATTATATTAAATCACTTTTATAAAATCTGAAAATTCACATTGATTGTTATCTCAACAATATAATTTAATAGAGAATATTTATGAATAGAAAATTTCCTGTCGCTTATGCTGTCGGACAAAAAATCAAGTCATTAAGAAAGTCTCAAGGTTATACTGTGTTTCAATTAGCACGAGAATGCAATATCAGTGAACAACAACTATTCCGTTATGAACGAGGTGTTAATCGTATTGATATTGATTGCTTAGCTAGAGTAAAAAAAATATTAGATGTTAATATCAGTGATATATTTTGTGATGTATTTCAAGACAATCAAGATACTAAATACGAAAATAAAATCCAAGAATCAGTTGAATCTTACGCATAATATGCGTAATCGGTATTCCGTATTAACTTCAACTATTTTTTGATTTAAAAAAGTCCATATATGATGCTCTTGCATAAAAAGTAAAAGCCTATTTTAAGGCTTTTACTTTTTATTTTACCTCGAGCTCTGTTTTCCAATATTGGCGCTTTCCACCTCTGTTTGCGATTTATCACCACAAGCACTACCCTATACGCAGTTTTATTCACCCATCTGCGAAAAACCATGTCACAGCCAACTACATTAATACAGCGATTCGGATTTGATTCTGACCGTTTACGCTTTGCAATAATCACCGCCTGCGCATCCATTCTTGCACTATTTATTGCTGAATATGCAGGACTTACTCACCCCCAATGGGCAGCAATGACTGTATGGGCTTCCGCGCAACCTTGGCGTGAAAACTTATTAGAAAAAAGTTGGTGGCGTTTTGCAGGTACTGTTATTGGTGTCGTTGCTGGCATTGCTCTCATTCAAATTCACCTAATCAGCCCATTATTATTTGTGATCAGTTTAGCGGGGTGGTTAGGTGCATGTAGCGGTATCGGACAGCTACAAAAAGGCTTTGTAGCCTACGGTACTTTTTTGGCAGGTTACTCAGCGGTGATGGTGAGCATGCTTAGCGTTCATGCCACCGATAATATTTTTGCCGTTGCATGGGATCGATTTTGGACTATTTTAGTTGGCGTATTATGCGCAGTTTTGTTTAACTTTTTATTTACCCCTAAACGAGAACAAGCCTCTATCATCGCGCTCAAACAACAAATTGATCAGCAGTTTTACCAGATTTTTCACCGTTCTTTATATAGAAAAGAGTCTATTGAACAACAGGACATTGACATCTTATGGCAGCAAATGGCCGCCTATGATGAGCAGTTAGAAGCCAACCGTATTGGATGGCGTTATCACCGTAAACAAGTCGTAAAAGCCCGCCAACAACTACTCGCGCAAAGCCAGATTTTGCTACAACTTGATACGTTTAAAGGGATAGCTGCATTTCCATTCCCAGCAACACAACCGACTGAATTACAATGGAAACATATCCTATCCCTATGCCCGAATGGCGTATTGAAAAATCTTCTTATCCCACTGTTTTACGTGTCAAAAGGGTTAGCTATCAAGGCAAAATACCGGGTAGATAAGCTAAAGCTCCACCATGATCGCATTGCTGCTTGGCAAGCTTTTGCGCGCTCGTTCGTTGCCATTGCCACCGTAGGCTTACTCTGGCTAGTGACCCAGTGGCAAGCACTGGCATATTTAACTCTCGGGTTATCGGTGATGATCGCTCTGTTCGCATCCCTCGATTACCCCGCTAGGTTTATGAAAAACATCTTCACAGGACAATCTTTCGGAGCACTTGCCGCGTTGATTTGTACTTGGTGTCTATGGCCATTTGCATCATCATCATGGCAAATGACCTTATTCATTGTGCCCGTCATCATCAGTGGAATTTTGGTTTTTGCCCACAAAAAACTGATTTTAATTGCCTTTGATTACATCATGGTCTCTTTGATCTTACTGCAACCAAGCTACCCTTTTACCTTAAGTTTTCCAGAAAGCCTCGGTAATGCCATCGCCATTATTTGTGGACCGTTAGTCGCGATGGGGGCTTTTTATTGGATTTACCCAACAAATCCGAAGAAACGTTACCAAAACCTTATTTTACTCAGTGAACAACAATTTAAATTAGGTCTTAATAAGATTATTACCGGACAAAAACCATCAACATCACAGATGAGCCATCGCCTATTTAGCGGGTTAATATTGGCGCGTAAAAGTGATTATCCATTTGATAGAACAATACAATTTTTTGCCGTTCGCCACGCTATTTGGCTCAATCTGATGCAAGTTTATAAACAGTTTTCTACCTCTGAATCACACAATCGAGCCCTAAAAGGACTCGTTTTACGTTTGCAGCACCCACAGCCTAATGTTGAAAAAATTCACCGCCTGTTGAAAACACTATTACGTAGACAACAAAACAGTGCTGAATTACGTCAATTGTATAATGATGTTCATCTCTACTTGCATTATTTAGAAACTAACAATTGAATATAAAAAATAACAATCAGCGAGAGATTGAAAACAATAAAATAAATTACCGTTCTAAATTGATTAAAAAAAATAAATCTCTTACTTAAATTATAGAACCCCAAAATATCATCAATAAATAATGAAAAAATCGAGGGTTAATTTAAAAAATATTTAAATTAACCCTTAATAACTTCAATCTGTTACAAACGTAAAATTTGTTATATTTTCGTTTAATATCAGTAATTTGATAAATATCATGCAACCTTCTTTTTTTCATACTTCTGTTTGACTTACTCCATTTCTATTTGCATAGTAGTACTCATAATAATTTTTATACTTTTCTGCTTTTTATTTTCAATCCTATTTATTCCAACACATTTAAATATATCTGATTACAATTTATGAAAGAGGTTTTCATGACTAGGGAATTATTTTCTACTAATGAAATGAAATTATTATTTGAAAAATTAGCATCCTTTACTGTTTATCCTGAAAATAAAGGTGTGACACGTTTGGCTTATACACCCACAGACCAATTGGCACACCAATACATGATAGAAACCATGCAAAAAGCTGGGTTTACTGTTCGCCAAGATGCGATAGGGAATATTTTTTGCCGATTACCGGGAAAAAATCCCGATTTGCCTGCTGTTGGCACTGGCTCTCACTTGGACACGGTTCCTAATGGTGGTGCTTATGATGGTACACTTGGTGTCGTGGCAGGATTTTATGCGCTGATGCAGTTTAAGCCACAGCAATTATCCCGCTCCCTTGAACTCGTCATTTTCAGGGCGGAAGAATCCAGCCGATTTGGTTTTTCCTGTATTGGTAGCAAAGTGTTACTTGGGAAAGTTGATCGTGAAAAATGGGCTCTCAACCGAGATGATGATGGACGCAGCTTTTTCGATGTCCTCGATAGCCTTGGTTATCCAAGCCACGAAATTGAACAGTGCGAATTGGCTGATAACCATTATTCAGCTTTTATCGAAATGCATATCGAACAAGGTCGGCGCCTTGAACTTGAAGGAAAATCAGTGGGAATTGTGAACGGAATTGCCGCTCCAACCCGCTTCCAAGTTCAGGTTACAGGGCATGCAGATCACTCCGGCGCCACCCCAATGTACCAACGCCACGATGCATTAGTGGCCAGCGCCGCCATAATCAGCGATGTGAACCGAGCGGCTTGCCGTGAATCTGTATGGGGAACCGTCGGTACCATTGGGAAACTCAATGTATATCCAAATTCCATGAACGTTATTCCCGGTGAAGTGAACTTCTTGGTTGATATTCGCGGCATTGAACCAGAAAGTATTGCCCGCGTTGCCACTCACTTGAAAAATTCCATTAGAAAATCTGAACAAGACAACGATGTTTCGATTCAAATTCGTGAAATTTCAGCAGAAGCACCAGTGAAATTAGATAACGAGATTTGTCAGTGTATTGAACAGCATTGCCTTGAACAAAACATCGGTTATATGACCATGTTGAGCGGTGCGGGTCATGATTCTATGAATCTCGCCCAAAAATTCCCAACCGCAATGATTTTCACACCATCAAAAAATGGAATTAGCCATCACCCTGATGAATTCACTGATTTCGACGACATCATTATTGCCGCTAATCTATTGAAAGATACCCTGTATTCATTAGCAAAATAAAGCCTTAGCGAAATAGAAAAGCCGCTGGGAGATTGCTCTCTCAGCGGCTTTTTCCTATCACCAAAAAATTACATTAATGACACCAAACATCCGGTATACAGCTGATAGGCTGTTAACATCTGTTTTTCATCAAAATCAAAATTAGCTTGGTGATGCCCTGCGGTTCTGTCAGCACCGACAACAAAATACAGAGATTTACCCCCGTGACGCTGGACGCGTTTTGCCAAAATAGTGGCATCTTCGCTACCACCAAACGGTCGAGTCGCTACTGCAGTTAATTCCCCATGTTGCCCTACCACACTAGCCAAGGTGTCAATCAACTCTTGGTCATTGGTTAAATCAACCGCTTCTCCCATCACTTCACTTTCCATTTCTAGCTGGAAGCTGTGTGCGGAGCCTTCTGCCATGCGAATCGCATTTTCGCTCATAAAGCGGTTAATCTCTTCATTTTCGCCGCGGACTTCTATCTGCATTTGAGCATAAGATGGCGTCACGTTTCGCCCTTCACCGGCATTCAGTACCCCAACGTTAATGCGCGACATTCCTTTACCGTGTCTTGAAATTCCCAACATTTGCGTTGTAGCATGACAAGCGCCGGCTAGCGCATTACGTCCCAATTCAGGCTCTGCTCCTGCGTGGGATGGTGCACCTTTGAAGCGAAAATCCAGTTTTGTTGTGCAGAGGAAATGGGTTGGGTTAATCACAATTTCACCGCTATTGGCAATGAACCCTAAGTGCGCCCCTAAGAAATAATCCACATCATCCACAATGCCACTTTCAGCCATCGCTCTCGCACCACGAACGCCTTCTTCCGCAGGTTGGAATAACAATTTTACTTTGCCAGATAAGCTCTCTTTATTTGCTACTAGCCAATGCGCGACCGCTAAACCAATCGCGATATGCCCATCATGACCACATGCATGCATTTCACCAGGATGACAAGAGCTAAAATTATCATTTTTTGGGCGATGGGTTTCATCAGTACTTTCTGTCACACCGACACAGTCAATGTCAAAACGCAGTGCGATTGTCGGTCCTGCTTTGCCACTATCGAAAATGGCAACACACCCTGTCAGCTCCTGCATTTCAGCCAGCAGATTTTCATCAACTTGGTGCTTTCTCGCCACCGCTAAACCTTTATCAACCACTTTCTGTTGACGTCCAAAGGCATATTCAGGATTGATCACCTGCGGACCCACTTTGACGTCCAAGTTTAAACGACGCAGTTCTTCAACGATTTTTGCTGTGGTTAAAAACTCAGACCAACCAATTTCAGGGTATTGATGGAATTCACGACGCCATTGAGTCAGTTGTTCTAATGTAATATTTGACATGTTATCTCCTTAAAATTAAAGCATGATGAGCGCAATGAAGATCACCCCAACAATCATGCCAGGCGCAGTACGCTTCACAATTTCCATCGGGTTCACATTGGCTAAACCTGCACAGACGATAGCCGCACCTGCTAACGGTGACATGGTTCTACCCAATGCGCCTGAAATTGCAGAAGCCATCCCCAAATCAGGAATTTCATAACCAAATTGCTGGGCAAATGGTGTTACCGTTTCGTTGAAAGCAAACGCGGCCGCATCACCTGAACCCGTGATAATTCCCATTAAGAATGGGCCCAATGTCCCTCCCCAACGTGCAAATTCAGGAGAGTGGATCAGAAAACCAATAAAGGAATCAATTAAGCCAGATGCTTTGAGACCCGCAGAGAAAACTGCAGCAGCGATGATGATCCCAAGAACATCCCCATAGGCATTCCCCATCCCTTTAAAGAACTCTTTAGTAATGGTTGAAGGGTTAGTTCGCGTGATAACTAACGCATAAATTGCCCCAATGACCATCGCTGCTGGCACACTAATTTGATACGCTTTCAGCGCATCCATAAATGGCAGAATTAATAGGATTAATGGAATAAACGGCGCTGTCGCGTAAAGATAATTTGGCTGTTCTGCCGCTGCATTTTGTTCTGTGCCCGCGGTGCCATTCACTTCGACAACCGCTTTCATGTTGTACTCTTTTTTCACTAAAGCAACGATAGCTAAGGAAACGGCAGCGATGCCTCCAACTGCTAAGCTGTATGGTCCGTGGCGAGCAATTAAGTCAACAATACTCATGTTCGACATCTGCGCCACAAATGGGTTATGTGACAACCCAGGGCTTAGCATAGAACCTATCGTACCGCACAGCACAGCACCACCAGCAATAGCTGGGTGAATACGTGCAGCAATCAGTAACGGAATCAATGTCGCACCAACCGCGGCGGCACATCCAGCCGCAGAAGGGATCGCAATATTAATAAAGAAAGTCAGTACGACTGCTGCGGGGATCAGGAAAAAACCCAGTCGAGTCAGAACACGAGATAGCACCAGTACTAAATGTTTATCGCACTTGGTGTATTTCATAACATAGGCAAAACCCATACTGGAACAAATGGCTTGGATCAGCGGAGCCGAAACCATGCGCTCGCTAAATGCATTTAAGGCATCCATTGGCACGAGGCTAATAATACAGAGTACTAGCCCAGCAGCAATTAATACCATCCGAGTTTCATATTTTTTAATTAAAAGATAAATTGTAGCAACGATAACTAATGCCGCGATAATTTGTATTATCATGACTGACCTCTTTTATTCCCTGGAGAAATAGATAGAACAAATAAAGAAAAGAATGAATTTTTAATTGGTAATTCATTGTGAACTTTAATTGTTTTATTTAATTGAGGGATATCAATTTTAATTCCCTATCTGGAAATTAACCCTCATTTTGTGATCAGCGCGATGTTTACTATAAAAAAATCATTCAAAATTAAAAAATATCCTTTAAAAACATAATCATGATCAACCAGCAAGAAACATTAAATTCCGTCAAAATGACGATAAAATTAACGTTGTTATCATTTTGGTAATATTGAAACTCTTTTTTTACTCTTTACTCATTAAATAATTAAATATTAAATTACGTAAATAATTAGATTTATAAATATCGATTCTCATTTAGATTAAAATCATATTTTACTCAAAAAAAGGAGTAATAAATTCCAATCAACAATTTAAATGCGTAATAATAAATAAAATATTAAAATTTGTTTGAACATTATATTTTATTGAATAAATATAAATAAAAAAAACGAATCATTGATACCCACACATTCGGAAGTCTTTTATCTTAATTTTACGTTTTTTGTTTGTATCATTGGCTATTCTAACCGCTGGTTTTTATCGTGACTTTATCTCACCCCATCAAGCTGTTTACCGCCTCACGCCCTTTCCAGTTACGCTACAGACTAGAATAAAAAATGAGCAAAAACACAATTCATTAATTCTTTTTAAGCATGTGCGAAACCGTTTGCTTTTTATTTTTACGGCTATAGAATTCGTCAGATTTTTTTGGCCAGAGGAAAGCTACAGGAGGCAATTGTGTCCGGTGATAAAAATTATAGTCATGAGCCAGTACCCATATCCGCAAGAAAAGGCGGGCTCGCATTAACCTTTGTAATGCTGGGTTTAACGTTCTTTTCCGCCAGCATGTGGACCGGAGGCGCTCTCGGTACCGGTCTTAGTTTCAACGATTTCTTCCTCGCAGTTCTCATTGGTAATCTTATTCTTGGTGTCTACACCGCCTTCCTTGGTTTTATCGGTTCTAAAACAGGCTTAACAACCCACCTTCTTGCACGTTATTCTTTCGGTATTCGCGGCTCTTGGCTCCCTTCTTTCTTACTTGGCGGTACACAGGTCGGCTGGTTCGGTGTCGGCGTTGCCATGTTCGCCATTCCCGTTGGTAAAGCAACAGGCTGGGATATCAACTTACTGATTGGTATTTCCGGTATTTTGATGACCGTCACAGTGTTCTTCGGTATCTCCGCGTTAACCGTGCTGTCCATTGTCGCCGTTCCTGCCATTGCTATCTTAGGAAGCTACTCCGTATATCTTGCTGTCACTGATGCCGGTGGTTTAAGCGCTCTGCAAATGGTAAAACCGGAACAACCAATCGATTTCAACCTTGCACTGGCGATGGTCGTCGGCTCGTTTGTCAGCGCAGGAACCTTAACCGCTGACTTCGTACGCTTCGGGCGTAAGCCGAAAATCGCGGTACTGGTGGCCATTGTGGCGTTCTTCTTGGGCAACTCACTGATGTTTATCTTCGGTGCGGCGGGCGCAGCTTCCTTAGGTATGGCGGATATCTCCGACGTAATGATCGCGCAAGGATTACTCTTACCAGCAATTATCGTTCTTGGTTTGAACATTTGGACAACCAACGACAACGCGCTGTACGCTTCCGGCTTAGGGTTCGCCAACATTACAGGCTTATCCAGCAAGACGTTATCCATTATCAACGGTTTAGTGGGCACACTCTGCGCACTGTGGCTGTACAACAACTTTGTTAGCTGGCTAACCTTCTTATCCGCAGCCATTCCGCCGATTGGTGGCATTATCATTGCGGATTACTTAATGTATCGTCATCGCTATGCCACTTTTGACATGAGCAAAATGCGCGATGTGAATATCAGTGCGTTAATCGCCGTGGCTGCGGGTGTTGCCGCAGGACATTGGCTACCGGGAATTGTCCCTGTTAACGCAGTGCTTGGCGGCGCTATCTGCTACGCCATCCTGAATCCATTATTGAATCGCGTACGCGCCACTAATTCGGAGATGACCCGTGCTTAATCAACATATTCAACATATCCACAATGTCCGTTTACCTGAGCGTGAAGGTCTGTGGCGAATCGATATTGAAAATCAACAAATTAAAGCTATCGTTCCGCAGCCCGCAGGTGAAGTACTCGCTAATAGCCTTGATGGTGAAGGCGGCTTAGCCATTCCACCATTTGTTGAGCCACATATTCATTTGGATACAACACAAACCGCTGGGCAGCCAAATTGGAACCAGTCTGGCACCCTGTTTGAAGGGATTGAACGCTGGGCCGAACGCAAAGCGATGCTAACCCATGACGATGTTAAACAGCGCGCTTGGCAAACTCTAAAATGGCAGATTGCTAACGGTATCCAACATGTTCGTACCCACGTTGACGTTTCCGATGCCACTTTAACAGCACTGAAAGCCATGCTGGAAGTGAAAAAAGAAGTGGCACCTTGGGTGGATATGCAAATCGTTGCTTTCCCACAAGAGGGGATCATGTCCTATCCAAACGGCGAAGAGCTATTAGAAGAAGCGCTACGTTTAGGGGCGGATGTGGTCGGGGCTATCCCGCATTTTGAATTCACCCGTGAATATGGTGTGGAATCCCTGCATAAAACCTTTGCACTGGCACAAAAATATGACCGTTTAATCGATGTTCACTGTGATGAAATTGATGATGAACAATCACGTTTTGTCGAAACCGTTGCCGCCCTTGCTCACCGTGAAAATATGGGCGCACGCGTTACCGCCAGCCATACAACGGCGATGCACTCTTACAACGGGGCATATGCTTCACGTTTATTCCGTCTGCTGAAAATGTCAGGGATTAACTTTGTCGCCAACCCGTTAGTGAACATTCACTTACAAGGTCGTTTCGATACCTATCCAAAGCGTCGAGGGATCACCCGCGTGAAGGAAATGCTCGCCGCCAATATTAATGTCTGCTTCGGTCACGACGATGTGTTCGATCCATGGTATCCACTGGGTACCGCAAATATGCTGCAAGTGCTGCATATGGGTCTGCATGTTTGCCAATTGATGGGCTATGGTCAGATTAATGATGGTCTGAAGCTTATCACTGAGCACAGTGCAAAAACGTTGAATTTGCAAAATTACGGTATTGATGAAGGGAAACGTGCAAGCTTACTGATCCTGCCTGCTGAAAACGGTTTTGATGCTGTACGCCGCCAAGTGCCAGTACGCTATTCCATCCGCGATGGTCGCGTCATTGCCACTACGCAGCCAACCGTGACCCAAATTCAACTCGACGATGTCGAGACAATTCGTTACGGTTATCAGCCACATAGCGAAAACTAAGTATTACCCCAACACGGGGCTTGTTGAGCCTGCAATCAATGAGTTCCCCGTGTTTTTTTCCCCTGAAATATCTTCATATACCTCATTTTTATTGCTAAACCCCAGACTGTTTCTTTACAGTAAAAGTTTCTTTAAGATGAATTAAGTCAAATAAAACGATTGCTGGGTTTCCATGAGAATACTATTAATTGAAGATCACCTTAAAACCCAAGGTTGGGTTAAAAATGGCTTAGAAGAAGCGGGTTTTCTGGTGGATGTCGCTAATGATGGCCGTGATGGACTCTACTTTGCTTTAGAAAACAATTATCAATTGGTTATTCTCGATATCATGCTGCCGGGTATGAGTGGCTGGGATATTTTAAAAATCTTACGCACTGCGAAAAGTATTCCCGTTATTTGCCTCACGGCGCGGGATGCCGTAGATGATCGCATTAAAGGCTTAGAGCTCGGTGCCAATGACTACCTTGTGAAACCATTTTCGTTTTCTGAATTATTAGCGCGCGTTAAAAACCAACTCAAAGTGAATCAGCCAACCTCGACAACCATGACAATTGCGGATTTAAAGATAGATCTGACCCGCCATGATGTTGAACGCGGAGGAAAGAAAATCATCTTAACCCGCCAAGAATTTTCTTTGTTGCTATTTTTCGTGCTGCATAGCGATGAAATTTTACCTAGAACCTTAATTGCCAGTGAAGTTTGGGGCATCGATTTTGACAGTGATACCAATATCATCGATGTCGCCATTCGTCGATTGAGAAAGAAAATTGATGATGAGTTTGAAGTTAAGCTTATCGAAACCATTCGAGGGATGGGATACCGCTTAAATAGGCCAATAGAATGAAAAAAAAGTCGCTACGCTTTAAACTTATTTCCCTGTTTATCATTCTAATGGTCGCTAATGCTGGCGTCGTGACATGGGTTTTATATCACTCGCTGAAGAATGAGCTGTCTGAACAAGATAATAATTTGCTCGTGAACCGTGCGGAGCAGCTCGCTAAATTAATTTCGGGTGGCATCGATATCAAAACGCTGCCGATGTATTTCCAAAGCATGATGGACATGCGCCAAGATTTGATCCAGATTTCTGATGCGAGTGGGCATATACTCGTCGCGACTAACAGCGAACTTCTGGATACCCAACCACTGCGGCTAGTAAACCTTGAGCAGCTCAATATCCATGCCATCACCCATTGGCAAACCGCACAAAACATTCCCATCTCCGCGGTCTATTTCGCCATGAACTCACCATTAGGGCAGCTCCATGTGGTACTCGGTAAAGTCTCCGTCGACCGCAGCGGAGTATTAACCCAATATTTAACCCAAAGCGTGCTGGTGTCTGCCCTCTCAATATTGTTGATGGGATTACTGAGTTTATGGTTACTGAAAAAAGGGCTCTCCGATATTCAATCACTGAGCCAGATCACGATCAAAACGGACGTACATGCGCTGAATGATCCGATCGATATTGATCAGCTTCCACAAGAGTTAAAAGAGCTGGGCGAATCAATGAATACCATGCGCCAACGGCTAAAACATGACTTTGTTAAACTAACCCAGTTCGCCGATGACTTAGCCCATGAGCTAAGAACGCCCATTAATGCCATTCGAGTGCAAAATGAAATTACGCTCCAGCGTTCCCGCAATGTGAGCGAATATGAAGAGGTCATCATTAGCAATATTGAAGAGCTTGATAAGCTGGCACAGATGATCCAAAGCACGTTATTTATTGCTCGTGCTGAAAATAAAAACATTACGTTAAATCGAGAAAATCTCTCAATCTCAGGGTTAGTGAATGATGTTTATGAACTATTTTCGGCTTATGCAGAAGAGAAGCAGATTACGCTTTATTGTGAGCCTTCAACTCTCAGGATTGATGCTGATCCGGTATTACTGAGCCGTGTATTCATGAATGTTATCGCTAATGCGATTAAATACTCTCACCCAAATACTCGCGTGGTCACCCAGATCATTGAGCTTCCCCAGCAGAGAGAAATCCGCATCACTAACCAAGGGAACTCCCTACAAAATAGCGAGGAAATTTTCACCCGTTTTTGGCGCGGAGATAATGCCAGAACCACGGAGGGAACTGGATTGGGGCTGGCGATTGTCAAAGCGATTGTTGAACTGCATGGCGGTTCGGTTAGTTTTAAACACGAAGCAGGTACCAGCACCATTACGCTAACGTTTCCTACAATCTAAAATCTCCTACAATTAAGTAAGATGACAAATTTGTCATCTTACTGTCAGCCACTTTTATCACGCATTCGGTATAACTGATTTCATTCTTCTTTTTGCTATGGAGCGCACAATGAAAAAGTTACCTAAAATCCCCGGCTCTCAAATCACGGATGAATCCATTTTTTTTATGAAGCGCCGGCAGCTACTCAAAGCCTTAGGTCTGGGGGCAGCAGGTTTAACCGTTGCAGCGACAGCAAATGCGGGCTTATTTTCTTGGCTAAGTGACGATGCGCCAGCAACGCCCTCAGCGCCAAGAAAAGCACTGACATTTATTCAACCTGAAGAGTTTCAGTCATCGTTAACCCTGACACCTGAAGATAAAGTGACTGGCTATAATAACTTTTATGAGTTTGGGCTAGGAAAATCTGATCCAGCTGAAAACGCGCATACCCTCATTACCGACGAATGGACAGTAACCATTGATGGGGAAGTGAATCGTCCTTTGACCCTTAATTTAGATGATATCAACGCCAAGTTTCCCCTAGAGGAGCGTATTTATCGCATGCGCTGCGTCGAAGCTTGGTCGATGGTTATTCCTTGGGTGGGCTTTCCGTTAGCCAAACTATTGGCATTGGTGGAGCCCACCAGCAAAGCCAAATATGTCGCCTTTGAAACTCGTTATGCTCCCGAACAAATGCCAGGACAAAAAAAGCCGTTATATCGGCGGTGGCTTACCTTATCCCTATGTTGAAGGGCTACGTTTAGATGAAGCCATGAATCCGCTAACCTTACTTGCCACTGGCGTATATGGAAAAACATTACCCAATCAAAATGGCGCACCGATCCGCTTGGTTGTTCCTTGGAAATATGGTTTTAAAGGAATTAAGTCTATCGTCAAAATTCGCCTAACCGAACAGATGCCAGATACCACATGGAACCTATCCGCGCCCAGTGAATATGGTTTTTTTGCCAATGTGAACCCGCAAGTTGATCATCCTCGTTGGTCGCAAGCGACCGAGCGTTTTATTGGTGCGGGGGGTTTAGGTCAAGTAACCCGACAGCCTACGTTACTTTTTAATGGATACGCAGACCAAGTCGCGAGCTTGTATCAGGGAATGGACTTGCGGAGATACTTCTAATGCCCCAAGAAAACAGGCTATTAGTGAGATTAACCAAAGGAGGCTTTCATCTTATTGCTCTGCTTCCTTTGGCATGGCTGATTTTTTTAATTGATACTCAGCGACTTGGCGCTGATCCCGCTAAAGACATCCAACATTTTACGGGAATAGCCGCTTTGCGTTTGCTCATCGTTATCGCACTGATCCCCGTTATCGCTAAATTATTGCGATTTACCACGCTGTTTCAGACACGAAAATTACTGGGATTATGGTGCTTTTTCTGGGCTCTACTGCATTTGAGTAGCTATTTATTATTGGAGATTGGCGTCAATAATTTATCACTCTTTTTTGAGGAGGTTTTTTCGCGGGTCTACTTAGTGATTGGCGCCATGGCTTGGCTATGCTTATTTTTGATGGCGGTGAGTTCGTTCAACCGCATACGAATGAGCCTAGGTGTATGGTGGAAAAGAATTCACATGCTGCTTTACCCAACACTATTACTCGCACTTTGCCACTATGCTTTGTCATTAAAAACCCTAACGCCTGAGCCAGTGATTTACTTAGTATTAGTGGGTGCTGCTTTTGCTTATCGTGTTTGGAGCCAACAAAAACAGCCGATCATACCTTAGGATAAATTGGCGATCCCCAAGATCGCCAACCGACTCATCAGCGATAAAAAATCAGTTTTTTATCCACTTCAATATTCATCGAATCCTGCCAAGCCACCAACGTTAAATGCGCTAACTTACTCAGCCCCACATAAAAGGGAGAATCGCCTTTTTCCTGCATTTTATCTAAATACAGCAGGCCCCACGGCAAAATATGTTTCCCTAATAATTCAGAAAGATTTTCAGGTTGATGTTCCGCCACCCAAGCCACCATCATCATCAATAAACCAAAATGGTCCTCGGGTTCATTTTGGGTTAAATGAATATCAATTTGGTTGGCTTGCATCCACTCACGAAGTTGCAAGGTAGACTCACCAAACAGCACATTTTCTTTATCAAGCCAGACCGATCCCCATGGTGGAGAAGGGAGTGCGTAAGGACCAATAAAGAGGCGTTGATAAGCTTCATCAAGGGTTTCATCATCACGTTGCATTGTCGCCATCTCTGCGGCAATCCCTTGTTTTTGCTCTTCAGAGCCGTAGTGCCAATCTGCAACCCATTCACCGGATACCAATAATTCGATAATCTCAGGCACTTGGTCAGGGGAATAATAGAATGCCGCACCAAGGATCCGAGCTGTCACAGAAACGTCATTTAAAGCGAATTCGTTCATGGTGTGTAATCCACTGTTCATGTGTTATTTGTTGTTTTGCTTATTATTGATAAAAATTCTTGGGAACGAAAGGCTTAGCAATCATCTGCTAAGCCTCAGACCATTTCCAAACCCATCAGGTTTGGAAATGGCTCGTTTGGGTTGTAACATTAACGAGGAAAATCAATTTATTGATTTTCGCCTGATAACACAAAGAGGGAAAAACCACGCTTTTATCCCTCTTTGTCATCAACCTTAGGCTTAGCAACCATCTGCTAAGCCTTTGAGGTGATGATTAGTTAACTGCCATGCCCACGGTCATGTGCAGACCATAGAACACACCGCGTCCAACAATCTCACCCGCCAACACTAACAAAGTACCGATACCCAAGTTGATGACGGATGGATTACGTTTTGCGATTAACGGCATGATCCAGCAGCCCAGCCCCATCGCTACGGCAACAATCTTAATATCCATTAAGAAACCGTAATCAGGCACTAAATCCGTTGCTTTTTGTACTGCGGTTTCAATGCTCGCCAAGTCAAATCCTTGAGAGATTGCGGCGGCTGCACTCACTAATAATGCTATCGCACTCAATGCAGGGAGACGACGAATGCATTGCAGGTCAAACCCAGCAACACGCAATAGCAATGCGGCTAAGATAGGTCCGCCCAAGAATGCCGTTAGCACAAAGTTGATCATGGTGTAGCTGTTATTCCATGTTGGTACCGTTGGGATTTGGTACACACGGGAAGTCGCCACCACAAAGATAGCCGCAAGAACAGCTACCACCACTAACCACAGTTTGCCTAGCGCAGCAGGCATTTTATTTAACACTGCCAACAACCAATACAAGCCACCAAAGGCAAAGAAGATTGCACCACTGGCAATTTCATTACTCAGTGAAGAAGCCCCTAAGCGATTGAAGGCATTAAATGCACGCAGTGGTGTGCCCATGTGCATCGTGGATAATAAGAAACCAATCCCCATTAACACCCACAAGCCAAACATGCTGTAATGCACTTTACGGTTAAGTTCAGGGGATAGTTTTCCACTTAACAAAACCGCTGCCATCACAATAAATGCACCCGCAACACTTTGACCAATAACGGTGAAAAACATCAATGGCCATTCATGAATTCCCGCGCCCATATTAAACTTCCTCCGGGTTAGCCAGATGACCCGTGGTATCACCGACAGGTTTGCTATTGGCATTCAATTTTAAAACGATATTTGGATGAGTATACTCAGCCGATGGTAACGGTGCGATTTCCGCTAAATCGCCATATTTAGCGCGTAGCTCTTCAATCGGCGCCATATCCAATGCGCGTAATGGGCAAGATTCCACACATATTGGTTTTTTGCCTTCTGCAACACGCTCATAGCAACCATCACACTTGGTCATATGACCTTTGACTTGGTCAAACTGAGGCGCACCGTAAGGGCATGCCATACTGCAATAGCGGCAACCAATACAGACTTCTTCATCCACCACCACAAACCCGTCTTCGCGTTTGTGCATCGCACCACTTGGACATACTTTAGCGCACGCTGGATCATCGCAGTGGTTACACGAAATAGACAGGTAATAGGCGAAAACATTCTGCCCATAAACGCCATCTTGCTCAGTCCAATCACCGCCCGCGTATTCATAAATACGGCGGAAATTCACTTCTGGAGATAAATTTTTAAAGTCTTTGCAGGCTAACTCACAGGTTTTGCAGCCAGTGCAACGACTTGAATCGATATAAAAACCATATTGCGTTGACATATCTGGCATCCTTAAGCTTTCACAACTTCAACAAGATTAGAGTGTGATGGGTTTCCTTTCGCCAGTGGCGATGGACGCTGCGTGGTCAGCACGTTAATGCTGCCCGCATGGTCAATACGGTTACCATCTGGGTCATACCATGCACCCTCTCCTAAACCAACCACACCCGGTAAAATACGCGGGGTAACTTTGACTTTGACACGCACTTCGCCTCGGTCATTGTATACGCGGACTAAATCCCCATGTTTCAGGGAGCGTTTCGCCGCATCTTGTGGGTTGATCCATAACTCTTGAGGACAAGCCGCTTTCAATACATCCACGTTGCCATAGGTTGAGTGGGTACGTGATTTATAGTGGAAGCCCGTCAACTGTAATGGGAATTTCTCCATTAATGGGTCGCCATACTGCTCAAACCCAACGGAATAGACTGGCAATGGATGGATAACATCTCCCTCTTCCAGCTCCCATGAGTTTTGCAGCTCCGCTAATTGTGCGGAATAGATTTCGATCTTGCCTGATGGCGTGGTTAATGGATTCGCAATCGGATCTTCACGGAAACTTTGATAAGCCACATGGTGACCTTTAGGATCACGTTTTTTGAAGATACCTTGCTCACGGAACTCTTCGAACGTTGGCAGCTCAGGTAATGCTGCGCGAGATTGTTCGTATAAATGACGTAACCACTCTTCTTGGGTACGATTTTCAGTAAACTGCTCACCGACACCCATGCGTTTGGCAATTTCGCTGGTCATTTCATAGATATTTCGGCTTTCAAAACGGGGTTTGATAGCTTGGTCAGCAAAAATAACGTAGGACATATTCCCCGCGGAAGCATCCATACAGAAATCCATTTGCTCAGAGGCAGTACAGTCTGGCAGTAAGATATCGGCATATTTTGCAGAGGCGGTCATGTGGTTATCAATCACCACAATCATTTCGCACTTCGATTCGTCTTGCAGGATATCGTGGGTACGGTTGATTTCTGAATGTTGGTTAACTAAGCAGTTACCTGCGTAGTTCCATACCATTTTAATTGGCACATCCAATTTATCTTTACCACGGACACCATCACGGGTAGCCGTCATTTCAGGACCACGCAGGATAGCGTCTGTCCACATAAACATGGAAATGCTGGTTTGCACTGGGTTAGTTAAGGTCGGCATACGCACGAATGGAATACTGTAAGAGCCTTCACGAGCCCCCGTGTTACCACCATGAATACCGATGTTACCGGTTAAAATCGCCAGCATTGAGATAGCACGAGACGTCAGCTCACCATTCGAACGACGCTGAGGACCCCAACCTTGCACAATATACGCAGGTTTTGCGGTACCAATTTCACGGGCTAATTTTACAATGCGATCTGCCGGAATACCGGTGATGGATGACGCCCATTCAGGGGTTTTCGCTTGACCGTCAGGACCATCACCCAGGATATAAGCTTTGTAATGCGCATTTTTTGGTGCGCCAGCTGGCATGGTGGTTTCATCGTAGCCTACGCAATATTTATCTAAGAATGGCTTATCCACTAAGTCTTCTTTGATCATCACATACGCAATGGCGTTAACGAGCGCCGCATCAGTACCCGGACGAATTGGGATCCATTCATCTTCACGCCCTGCACCCGTATCGGTGTAGCGAGGATCGATGATGATCATTTTCGCGTTAGATTTTTCGCGTGCTTGTTCAACATAGTAAGTCACCCCGCCGCCGCTCATACGCGTTTCGCCAGGGTTGTTACCAAACATCACCACTAATTTAGAGTTTTCGATGTCTGAAGGGCTATTACCATCTGCCCAGCCACCAAAGGTATAATTCAGACCTGCCGCAATTTGTGCGGTACTGTAGTCGCCATAATGATTTAAATAACCACCACAGCAGTTCATGAGGCGAGCAATCAAAGTTGCGCCCGGTGGCCATGATTTTGTCATGGTACCGCCAAGAGTACCTGTACCGTAGTTCAGGTAAATGGACTCATTGCCATAATCTTTAATTAAACGCTTCATGTTATCGGCAATAGCGTCGAAAGCTTCTTCCCAACTGATTCGCTTAAATTTACCTTCACCGCGTTTGCCTACACGCATCATTGGGTAGCGCAGACGGTCAGGGTTATAGACGCGGCGGCGCATAGAGCGGCCACGTAAACATGCACGGACTTGATGCAGCTCTTCATACACGTCATTACCCGTATTATCGGTTTCGACGTATTTGATCTCGCCATCTACGACATGCATGCGCAATGGGCAACGGCTTCCGCAGTTAACTGTACATGCACTCCAAACAACTTTTTCATTCCCTGATGGTGTCGATGTTTTTTGCTCTGTTTCCGCTGAAGCGCTAAACGGAAGAGAAAATCCTCCCGCTGCGGCGGCTAAACCTGTCACGGCGCCCGCTTTCACAAAGCCGCGACGGCTAAGAGGAGCAAAAATAGCAGCTTTCTCTTTTATATTGGCCATATATAACTCGCTCACTTAAATTGCAATTGCTTAAAATAATAAGAAGTTTTTTCGCTAAATTTTTTTCGTTAAAACAATGGAATTAAAAAATGCAGTTTGTGTGCCATTAGCGATAAAACCGCCAGCCACATAATTAGAGGTAATTAGAGTTTTTGATTGAGTTAATAATATCAATCGGGGAACTCGAGAGATTGTCTTACATCAATAAACACATTGATAATCAACATCATCAATGTGTTTATGCCGCTTCATTCGCGGTTTATTTCACCTATTCGTTATATAATTAAATATATAAAAAAGAGATTTATAATATATAACTGTCTATATTCAAATGATTATTCAAAAATAACACGCTTAAAGCTTTATTATTTTCTGATTATTTTTATCGATATTCCTGCGAAAAGAACCCTTGATTAAAAAACATCATATTGCGCAAATTATTGTGATACCACTAATAATAAATAATAATCTTAATAAGATTGGTTTCTATTATCATTTCAAACGATTTCTCTTTCAAAATACTCATTTTGCTTTTAATTAAGAAAATATGAAAACTTAATTTTTTAATAAAGAAATTCCCTAACTACATAAAAAACCTAGATTAAAAGACTAAAAACTATTTGATTTTTAATTTGGTTTACACCCCTCGGTGGAAATACAACAATTATGATTCCATCACGCAAGAGGACATATGATGAGTGAACACCTTTCCTTTGAAAGCACGCAAGCCTATAAATTACCCATTCAAGATATTAGCTTTTACTTTGCCGGAGAGAATGAAGCTCAAATAAACAATTTAATCGGGCACTATATAAGAAAAAAAAGAAAAGAACTGGGTTTGACTGGAAGCCAAATCGCTAGCCGTGTCGGTGTCAGTCAGCAACAGTTTTCACGGTATGAGGTAGGGATCAGCAATATCACATTACCGAGATTATTTTTAATTATTAGCAAACTTGACATGGATATTGAGACTTTCCTCAACGACCTTGTCATGATCGTTAAACGACTACATACACAGGATTAAAGAGGTAGTGATAGATAATCTTTTTATTGGGTAGATTATCTATCACGCTCATATTTAATCATTTGCAATAAAAAGCATACATATCATTGGTGAAAAAGACATACCCACCACTTTTCTGAGGATAGAGAAAGATATCCATATCTAGGTTGGGGTCCAAATAAGACTGAGACAAATATTTTTCTAACTCCGAAGAGTCCGTATTATCCGAATTCAATAAAATATTTTTCTTAGATTTAATTTTAAGACTATCGCCAATCTTTATAATATCGATATAAACCTTTCTTGCTACCTCACTCTCAATACCATTTTGGCTAAACTTGCCCTTTAAATTCACCCACCCTTCATGATCGCCTAAGGTGTAAGAAATACTCAAAGAGAGTTTTACATTGTTTTCAATAGAAATAGTCCTAAATGAGGATCGACAAATAATGTCATCTGACTCATTAACCTGGTATACAGCAATAGAAGAAAGAATAATTGCTGATGTATAAACAACAGCTTTCAAGATGCTTTTTTTCATTTTTATTATCCAGCCCAATCCATGATGTAATACGAAACACATTCATTATCTTTTAACGAAAATGAATCTAACTCTCTGATGCAATAAATGATTGATAATTTATTAGTGAAATTCCGTCTTATCACATACATATATTGATAATCATCAAATGACTTTGAAATAATTTCATCTGAGAGAAATTTAGATAATTTCGCATTTAAATCCATCTGCTTATTACAGAGTATTATTTTACTATTAATTTCTCCACAATGGGTGTAGTTCGATAAGCTACTACTTTTTTTTTGAAAATCGATATAGCTAAAAAAAATTGTTGTCATCAACACAATTAGAACTAGCATAATGATTGTTCTTTTCACTTCACGATTTGAGAAACTGAGCCACACATTCTTTTTTTTAATATACCCAGAGGGATATTTAGGAGGAGTATTTATGCTGATATTTTTATGGTTTTCTACTTTTTCCACTTTAGGGATATGGATTTTTTCTATTTTCCCATCATATTTCCTATCAATTTTGTGTTTATTTCTAAACCTACTACTATTTACATTATTTATCGATGAGTTAAGAATATGTATATCATCAACAAGCCTATAGCCTCTTTTAGGAATATTCTTTATTATCTCAAAATTGTGTTCGAGCTCGCTAAATGCCTTTCGTAACAATAAAATGTTTTGATAAAACGTATTGATTGTCACAAACTTCTTTTTTTCACCCCAACCTGCACTAAATAGCTCATCTTGTGAAATAACTTCATTATCTCCATCTACCTTGTTTTTTATTAAAAATAAAAGAATATTCGCAGCTGGCGTTAAGACTTTACGTTTATCTCCATTAAGTATGTATGTGATTTTCTTATTGGTGTAGTCAAACTCAAACTTGTCATTAATTATATATTTTATACTCGATTTCATAATTTCATTCTTTATTAATATAGTAAAACATCGCCACACTATACTACCCATGCGAGTGAACCGAAAATTGAAATAAATCATAAAAAACTAAAATAAATTTGAAGGTTTTATTGAGTTTTTTAGTACTATGAATCCACAACTTATTGTTAATAATGAATATTTTTAGAATTCCATATAAATAAAAATACTTAAGTAGTTTATTTAGTTTATCCAGCTGAGGAGTGAGAGTATTCTGCATCACAGAACGAGCAGGCTCCAAAACATTCATCTCCTAATGATGTAAATGATTTTTATTATCTATCATTTCGCCTGCACAGTTCCTGACATTAAAAATGGTGAAATTTAAATTTGAATCTTTGGATATGCATATCCAGAGATTCTTAATACACATTATTAAATATAAATACTCTTATGAGGATGATTAAATGAAAAATATGTTATTACCTTTAATTTGTAGCAGCGTATTACTTAGTGGCGCTGCATTTGCAAATACAGGGGAAGTACAATTTATTGGAGCGGTAACTTCTGCAACTTGTGATATTGATACCGAAGTCGGTGGGTTAGTTAAATCTACAATTGATTTAGGCAAAATGACAACAGCAGATACCAATGGTGACTACGTTGAATTTAGTTTAGTTCCACGTACTGACGAATGTTTGAAAAAAACTAATGGTCAAGTAGGTTGGCAAAGCGCTGGATTTACTAATTCTGGTCTTGCAAATATGAAAGGAACAGCAAATGGTGTTTCTATTCAATTAACCGCAATGAACTCAACCACTCCAAATCAAGATGTAACTTATAACAGCCAAACAGTTGATTTTGGTAATGGAACCGATGCTATTGGAAATATGAATTTCAAAGCAAGAATGCTGGCAACAACAGGTCAAACTGTTACCGAAGGTACCATCATTTCTACTGCAACTTATGCAGTGGCATATAAATAATTAGTTTTATATTTTTAAATTAAGGGTCTTTGACCCTTATTACCGCTTACAAATAGTGATGGATATATGCGTTTAAAACCAGTCAATGCTTTTATATTATCCCTGTTGGTAAGTCCATTTTGTGTATATGCAAACTTGAATATGGACTTCTTACATGGAGGAGTTCAATCTCAAGCAGCAAGTATTTTTGATGACAGTGTTAAATATCCTGAAGGTCACTATATTGTAGAGGTGATTTTTAATCGCCACCCAATGGGAAAAAAAGAATTAATTATATTAACCAAAGATAGAGAAAATTTTTGTTTAAATACAACATGGATAAATGAGCTTTCATTGCCTATTAATTTATCCTTATTTGAAAATGAATTCGATGCAGAAAGAAACTGCTACAACTTAGGTCATTATCCAGGTGTTAAAATTGACTTTGATAATGCAAAACAGGTTTTGACTTTTAATATTCCACAAGTCGCCTTAGATAACTCAAAAAATCAACAAGAATGGGATTATGGAATACCAGGGATCAAAGTTAACTATTCCGGGTATGTCTCTAAAACAACATCCGCTAATACCCAACTTTATGGGGATTTCGACTTATATTCTAATTTTGGTCGATGGGTAGGCTACGTCCGCAGTAGTTATCTTAAAGATTCAGGAACCGAGACTTCAGAAGCTACCATTTCAACTGCCATGAAGTCTATACAGGGAAGTTTTATTGCCGGTAAAACAATAACATCAATGACGATGTTACCTAACTTTGTGTTTTACGGAATGGCGTTACGTTCAGAAAAAAATATGCGCCCATGGGAAATGCGAGGTTACGCCCCTGTCATTTCAGGTGTGGTCAGTTCGAATGCAAAAATTACTATTTCACAAAATGGATACGTTCTTAGTTCTCAAGTCGTTCCTGCGGGAGCATATCAATTAAATGATATTTCACCCGTCAGTAATGGTGATTTGACCATTACTGTTGAAGAAGATAATGGAACCAAAACCGTGAGATATGTGCCAGTTGCCACACTCCCATCATTATTACGAGCCAATGAGATGGATTACAACCTCGTCATTGGTGAGCGAGAGCTAGCTGGAAAGCGTGAAAGCCACCCATTCCTTTTGGGCGCTCTTGATTATGGATTTACGTATTTTACGTTGCAAACGGCGGGAATTTTACACAGTGATTATCAAAGTGCTGGAATTGGTCTGAGTAAAGAGTTTGGTCAATTTGGTGCGGTCTCTTTTAACGTGAACGCGGCCAACAGTCACTTTCAAAAACAGACTCCCACATCACCTGATGCTAAGCAATCAGGGATAAGTTATATGCTGAAGTATGCCAATTCACTGTCGAATACGACTAACTTACAGCTTTTAACTTACCGTTATACAGGTAAAGAGTACGTTGATTTTAATGAGTTTAACCAAAATGCGCTGTACCAAAGAAGTAATCGTAAAGAGCGCTATGAAACCATTATTTCTCAAAATTTTGATAACAGCTTTATCAGCCTGTCGGGATGGGTACAAACCTACCGTAATCGTATCCGCAATGAAATCGGCGCTAACGTGACTTATAACACAGCCTTCAAAGGTATCGACTTTTCGGTATCCGCTGATTATCAAAAATTAAATGACCATGACCGTGATAATTATGCCATCTCCGTCGGTGTGAATATTCCGTTTAGTGTGTTTGATAAAAACCATTTTTGGACGAACTCTGTGAGCTATGACCGTGATAATAAAGCCAGTTTTAACTCTGGTATCGCAGGGAACATTAATGAAAAAGTGAACTATAGCGTGAATACCAGCAAAGATCGTGATAGCTGGTCAAACTCTGCTTACTTTGGATTTAACCAAGATTGGGTGAATACAGGTGTGGCTATTGCCCAAAACCAGCATCAAACCACAGGCTCTATCAATGCCTCCGGCAGCTTGCTTGCCACGCAACAAACCGGCTTATTTTTAACCAATGTGCGACAAGATACTGTCGCCATCGCCAACATTAAGAATATCGGAAATATTGTTTTTAATGACTCACCGCCTACAGATAGACATGGAAATACCGTAATTGGTGTCTCCCCTTATATTGAAAATAATTTAAAAATCAATACTGAGGAAGTTCCAAACAACGTTGAGTTACTCGATTCTGTACAACGCGTTGTTCCAACAGATAAAGCCATTGTTTATCGCGAGTTCAAATACTCAACCATACATCGATACATTTTGAGACTGAAAAAGAAAAACGGTGAGTTTGTGTCTGCCGGTAGCTCAGCACGAACAGAAAATAACGACTATGTGGGATTTGTCTCCAATGGCGGTGTTTTGCTGTTGAATTTATTAAGTCAGCCTAATGCCATTTTCATTACCTCCTCAAATGATGAGGTATGCACCTTAAATATGAATGGGGTAGAACCCAATGAAAACCAAATCATGGAGATCGAATGCAATGATTAAGCTCATATCCAAACTCGCTATCTTGCCATTTTTGTTAACCTGTTTTAATGCCTATTCCGCATTCACGCTGAATGGCACTCGATTTATCTATGATGAAGGTCGTAAAAATATTGCGGTTGAAGTTAAGAATAATAGCGAAAAAGCCTACGGTGGGCAGGTCTGGATCGATAACCTCAAAGGGGATGATGTTTTCTTTGTTCCTGCACCCAACTTATTTAAAGTCGCAGCCAATGAAAAACAGCTTGTTCGCTTAATTTATATTAATGACATACTGCCAAAAGACAGGGAATCACTGTTTTGGCTGAATGTTCAAGAAATCCCACCAGTTGCCTCTGCGGAAGAGGGCAATGTCCTTGCTGTGGCATTAAATACACAAGTTAAGCTCATTTATCGCCCTAAAATCCTTGCAGAAAGCCGAGAGGATGCAGAAAAAAATATCACATATAGCGGTTCAACACTGAAGAACCCAACACCTTACTACTTTGCACTCACACAAGTTTCCATCAACAACAAACCGCTGTCTTTATCCGCGGATGTTGAACGCTCAATTAGCTTATTCCCGCCTTTCAGCGAGATGGATTTACAGCGCCCGTTATCCGGTAAAGTCACTGTTGAAGCCATTGATGACTACGGCGCTCGACGTGTGATCGAACTGCAATAAGGACATCATCATGGCAAAAAAAGGGTTTTACCTTGGAATATTGATGCTTTTTTTCGCGTTAGATGCCTCTGCGGCAAGATGCCGAAATATATCCATCAAATATTCATTTCCAGCACAAATCGACGTGACGAACAAAAAAGTTGGCGATCAACTCTATACTTTTGGCGCCCCTGGTGTCCCATTAACTTTAGCAGGGCAATGCTTACGTGCTTCAAGTGGTGCGGGGAATACGACAGGTAACTTTATTTATATTGTTGATAAATATGGCGCATCACCAAATGATTGCCCAAATGGTGGAACCGTCGATAAAACCTCATCCGATGGCATTTTAAGATTTCGATCAACAGGAAGCTGTAGTAACAGTGCTTGGATACTGGTTTTAGACTACAAAACCAGTGGAACGGGCTATACCAATTTAGCCAATGCTGGCGGAGGAACAGACTCTGGTACCGTTTACTTACAGAAAAAACCCCCTGTTGGAAAAACGGTTGTAAACCCTACTTACATGTTAACCAGAAAATTCTATTCACGAATTGGTAATAACAGCCGTACGTTAATGACAGAGAGTGTCGCGTTCAGTGCCCCAACATCGATGACCCTCGTCAATAACGCATCATGTGCGGTCTCAGTCAACGATGTGGATTTTGGCAACCAAACTGCAAGTTCAGTTAACGCAAAATCTGTTGCCGGTAAAACCATCAACGTCGCGTTTACCTGTAATGCGGTACTACCCGCCTATACCTTAAGTTTTTCAGGAAAGGATGGTGTCAACAATGCTGCGAATGGAATTATCAATGTGAAAAGTAATCCATCCGTTGGTTATCAATTCACATGGGGCAATAGTGCATTTAAACCTGTAAATAGTGCCGTCGTTATCAATGGCGCCGCTATTGCACCAAACACTAAGCCAACAACAGCAAACTTCACGATCCCAATTACCGTCAAACCCGTTCCGTTAACAACTCAAACGGCAGTGGGGGCAGCTAATACCGCCTTGACCATTAATGTAAAACTAAACTAACAGGATTTTTTATGATCAAGAGATCTCTCTTCCTTTGTACTGCATCGTTATTTTCTATTTATGCTAATGCAACAAGCTTTGCGACCAACGTAACAGGCGGGACAGTCACCTCCAATATTAAGATGACGGTCAAGGCTTCTTGTGCCGCTTCAGTTGCAGATATCGACTTTGGCGAGCAATCTGTCAGTGACATTAAAAATGGCAAAGTGGTTGAAAAACCGATGACGATTGCAATCACTTGTGATGCGACTTTAGCATCTTATACGATGGCATTAACCTCGGCTGATGGCGTTGATTCCACAAAAAGTATTTTGAAGACCAAACAAAATGCCACTATAGGTTATCAGTTGACATGGAAGACCGCTGAAATGGCTGCCATCAATACTCCTGTTTTGGTTGATGGCGTTGCGAAAGCCCCTGTCACGAAACCCACAACACCTAACGTATCCATTCCTATTAACGTAAAACCCGTTTTACTTGGTACGACGGGTTCACCTGGAGCCGCCAGTACAGCATTAAATATTAAGTTAACATTCAACTAGTTGAGGTGACTATGCGCAAATCTATTTTGCTCATCAGCGTATTGATTTTTACGCATATCAATAGCTATGGAGCACTCACCAAACAATCATCCATGGTTGGTCAAGAGCTGGCATCGCAAATTAGGATGAGTGTGAAAATTGCCACTTGCCTGCCAGCAACGATCGATAATATTGCTTTTGGTGCATTAGATAGCGCAACTGTTTTATCTGGCGAAATAGAGGGACATACCACGCTATCATTAGATTGCTCAGGAACCATAGTTCCACAACGTGTTTCACTATTATTTGAACCCGCTACCCCTCATTTAACCATGGGGGCATCTGGCTATATTGGTTCTGTTAACAACACTCTTGGTTATTTAGTCGCATGGGAAGATAGCCAAGTTGGAGACCTTGGCACAGGTGTGCCGATGGGAAAAGAGCTTTTACTTAAAAAACCCACCGCTTCATTAATGAAAGTGAAACTGAAAGTAAAACCTATTGCACTACCCATTGGCAGCAATAGTGTGACTCTAGGCAGTGGGAGCACCCACATTACAATCAAAATAAAATATCTTTAATGTGAGCGAATTGATGAATAAAACACTTCCCTTCTGCTTTCTTTTCATGCTGATGAGTGGCTACCCTTTGCATACCGTTGCCGATGAAATTTTACCCGACACGGTTCTGAGCATCTCGCTAGATATCGTCAATATCACTTGCGATATTAATGATGGGAAAGGCTTCAATAAAATTGTCGATTTCGATGTGATCAATGAAACCGATTTACTTGCAGGAAAACAACCTGCTGTAAAAACGCAATTTATTGTGGATTGCAATAAAAGTGGCTTTAAGCCTAATAACATAGATATTAAAGTTTATCCTGGTGCTCAAGGGGCTCTGAATAATGGTGTTGGTGGTGAGTTGAAAACCAACTTATCTGGTGTTGGAATTTATTTATCTTGGATGGATAAGAGTCCTATTGATTTATCTGGAAAAAACCAACGATTCAGTGCTAATGGTAATAACCAATTTGATATTAGCTTTTTTGCCAAGCCATATGCTCAATCACCAAGTGTCGAAAAAGGTATCATGAAAAGCAGCGTTATTATTAGTGCGCTCTACAAATAATAACGATTACTCACAGTTACCTACGGCGTAATATTTATCAAAAATCACAATGTACTTGCGACTTTTCTTGGTTAAACGTGCATCTTGATACGTTTGATTAGGTAGCAAGTAAAGGACGTAAGGCTCAGTATCATCCTCTGCATCACAATTGTTATGCAAAAGCACTCTAAAGTAGGTATTCCCCGTGTTTTTCAAAATGCCTGCATTTTGGTCGAGCGTATATTTAAAATCAGGCTGTTTGGGTCTCACGACGAAGTACGTTTCTAAACTGACCGTTGGGTAAAACAGCGGCTGTTTACGTTCCTCATGATCATTTTGCATTTCAAGCGGCGTTTCACTAATGATGATTTTGTAATAGCGCTCTTGGTTATCCGCGGTTCCGCGATAAAAAATTTTAAAGAATTCCTGCTCTCCTGGTAATAAAATTTTCTTCAGTGGGGTAAAGATAATTTCCCCATTATGAATGGCTCGCCCTTGTTCATGGCTGCCCGGTTTATCAATTTGATACGCGCTAAAATTATATAAATTGGTCTTTTTCGTATCGTTAATATAGGGCTTAGAAAAAAATTCTTTATCGGACTCCATCGAAGAGATATCCGAATTAATGTAAAGCGCATGAACGCTAGCATTAAACGAAAACAGTGTGCATAGTAATAAGAATTTCAGCAAAGAATTGAGTTTCATAATTAACCTGTTAGCGCTGAAGAATAAGGCGACTGAATACTGAATGAGTCGCCTAAAAAATGGATTAATTTATTGAATATCGGGCCCTGTCCAGATGGCTTTTACTGTCACCGTTCCGCTTGCTGAGACTGTCCCTAGCCAATCAATGCCATCTAACGTGAAGAAAGAATTCGCCTCATTCATTGGGAATAGCAGGTCTAAATTGGTTCGATAAAAGGAACCTAAATCTTCATTTGGTCTTGCCCACGGCGTCTCTTCCCATAGCGCATTTTTGAGGGAAATTTCATTGCTATCGCAACTGGCTCGGTAAGACTCTAAGCTTCCCGTGTGATTTTTAAATGACAAATACGCTGAAAATGGCACTTTGAATTTGTCATCATTTGAGCTAAATAAGCAGTACGATTGCCCTTTTAGCGTGGTGCTTGGACCTTCCACTTTGGCGGTGATTGAATCTGCCTGCCTTGGTCCGCTGGTCGTCACAATATAATTAAATTCAATTGGCGGCTCTTCATTACCCACTTTCCCGGTTTTCGATTGATTCGGGTTAAAGTCGGCAGGGATAATACTGATCCCATAATCTCGAGGTTTAATAATCAGATAGTTCGATGGAGTAAACTCATAGAACCCTGATTGAGGCAGTGGAGATTGAAAAGCAAACGTATAAACACTATCCGCCAAGGTCACGCTCGAGTTAGGAGACGCATCAACAATGGATTTCAAATATGTATTCGATAGGAACACTTCAATAAAATTCGAGCCGTTATTAAATATTTCCGACATATTGGTGGTTGATGACCAGTTAGTCCAACGGGTACTGTTACTCCCTTTATATTGGATTAATGCAGCTCTAGGCGCCGCCGTCAGACCCAATTTTTGGTGATCGATATACATACGGACGGTAAATGACCCACTGATCGATGAACCTTTCGTTTCCAATTCAACGAGCTGACAAATAACGCCAGAAACGTTTCCAACAATTCCCGTAGTACAGAAGTTTGAGCCCAACCCAACCGTTGGGTTGCCGTTACTATCCACGAAGACTTCCTGCAAAGCCCCCGTTCCCTTCAGGATAATATTTCCCTTTTTATTCGTTGGAATATAATGCTGCTGAGTCGAGGTTCGCCCGCCGCTGGTCATACAGGTCGAATTACTCAGGTCATAATCATCTCGACTCGTACAAGTTCTTAAATCAAACGTGTATTCGGTTCCCGGCGGTAATTCTGCAATCCAACGGTAAAATGATTCAGAAAAAATGGGTCTAGAGTATCCGGACTCTCCTGGTGTTCCTGTTTGCTGAATTTTATATGCACCATTATCCCGAAGTTGTTGAGCTGACCAATAGGATGTCGCAGGACAATTTCGGTTGTTTGTCATACAACGGTTCCCCACAAATGGTTGGTTTACAGGGGAGTTTTCTAGCCAAATATCCCCTATATTATAGGTCGAGCTAAAAGGGGTACCGGTATACCCCATATAGCCTAAGCTTAATTGGCTATTTCGTTGATATTTAGTAAAAACGTTGGATCCAGAAAAGCGAGGGTCAACCCTGTTGGCAACGATAAAAAATTCGTTATCAATCTGGTTCTCAACAATGACGTATTCCTGCAATGGTGCTGTCGCTGCCAATGCATTTGACGTGAGTACCGCCAGTGAAAAACAGAGTGCTGATGTCGATAATACTCGCATGTTTTATTAACCTTAAAATTGAGAGTTAGCGTTTTGCTAATGCTTCTTGAGGCTCACAAGTCACCTCACCGACCCATAAAGCACCGCGTGCGCCTTGTAGGTTTAAATCGGCTTCGCAGATCGTTTTCTCATCTTCTTGCAATAACGAAATTACGGGATAGCGCACATCAACGTCCATGGAGAACTCCCCATTTTTATCGGTTTTTGTTCGCCCTATATGGTTACGAATCGAGGCATATTTTATGTATTCACCATCTGGTGATTTAAGCCGTCCAAACACCGTGACCAACTGACGAACCTCAGGTTGATAAAACGCGATATTGCCGGGATACAGCGTGACGGATTTATTGCGTCCAGAGACAATGTCAAAACTGTCTTTTGATTTCCCGTCATTCATTAACTGGATGTCGTAATCTGAATACGGTGACAATGGAATAAAGGTATTTTTTCCGCTGATTGGGTAGTTTTGCCCATTCACCTTCGCCACCATGCTACCGGCGCCTTGAATCTCAGAATTAATAATTACCCCTGATTTTCCTTGATTGCCGCTTGGTGTGATCATTCCATTGCTGTAAGCCACCGATCCGCGAGAGGTTAAGTTACCATTCAGTCGGTCGCTATCCGGTCGGTTAATCGTGACGGTACCCGAGTTATATTTCATGTCATAAGAGGCGTAAGCCAGCGTCGAAAAATCTGATTCGCCATTATCTTTGTCACGCACTAACTTAGAGACTGAAATTCCCGCATTGGTGATCGGCGAGTTTTCAAAACTCTTGTTGGCATAAATATTGGCTTTCATATTGCCGTTCGTGGAAGAAACGCCCGTGCTTAACCACGTAGACAGCGGTAATGAGAAATCCAGATTCACATATTTTTCGTTGGTACTGTTTTGATTGTCATAGTGATAACGCTGCACACCGGCTCTGAGTCCAACTGTTCCATAGCGTCCAGAAAACAGCGTATTTGCATATTCGTAGTTAATTGAATCACTGCCTACGCGACGGTCTTTGGTATTACTGATCGTGAATGAACCCGCCCTATCAATAATCTTGTCGAAGTTAACTGTTGCGCCATAGGAATAGTTATCCGCATCGTAAAGCGGTAAATCCCCTTCGACCACCGTTCGCTCTCGTGATGCCCAAAAGGAACCATAGCCTTCAGGAATACTGACAGAAATTGTCCCAATGTTGCGATGGCTGCCGTGGTTTTCCAGCATGCCCTGCCAAGAAACCGAAATGTAGTTATTAATCGACGCGTTGATGCTCGTTTCTTGAACTAGGAATTTATCAAAACCATAGTTTGACATCTGGAAGCGTATCCCCGACAGCACGGGGAAGTTATAGGCGAATGACGCGCCCGCTAAATAACTTTTCTCTGGAGCTTGGCTATGACGATCTTCACCACGGACATAATTCCTTTTATCGAAATCAACATAACCCCCGTACATTTCCCAATTCAGTTTGTCGAAGTTTCCTCCGATTGCCCCTAAGGATTTATTGATGGTTTGATTTTGAGTGGTGACCACTTTCCCATCAACAACCGTTTCGATAGTGACGTCATAAATACCAAAAGGCAGTGTACTGGTGTCTACCTCAAAGTTACCCATTGGGAAGTTTTGGATGTTAAGAAGCTTACCTTGACGATAAATACGAACTTCGCCAGGGCTATTTAAGAAGGCATAAATAGGGGTCAGTGACTGCTGTTTATTATTGACCACACTCGCGGAGTTATTCCCGATAGTGACCGCATAAATTTTGCTGCTACTCAACGCAGTTAAGCTCGCAATGGATTGTAAATTCCACGTACTCATTAAACCCAATGCGACACGCAGCCCATTAAAGTCACGCTCATACATCGCTCGGTATAATTCAACACTTGCATTGGATTTACCGATGCTATAAGCCGATGCATTAATATTAAAATGGTGCTCTGCTGCGGCAAATAACGCGTCTAAATTGAAATAGCTACTGGAGCTATTTTTTGCATTTTTTACCTGACTTTGGAATACACCTAAATCATAGTTTGCCACTGCTGAAAGTGAATTAACGGATGAATCACCTAATACAGAATGCCTTGCGTGAGTTTTCGGTGTAAATGCAGATTTATCAACATCTAATGATAAATTGAATGACGAAATATTTAATTTCAGCACTGCATTATTGTCGATAACAATACCATTGTTATCATCAAAAATGGCATCTTGTTTATTTTCAATTTTATCAACTAACAAACTATTCAGTTGTGGACCTTGCGTACTGTCAATGAGGTGAATACTCGATAACTTAATTTTACCTTGGTCAATGACAATAACTGCATCCGCGATTTTATCTTCGCTTTGGTTTTTTTTAGCATCATCACTTAATCGTAGAAAAACAGGCACAGACATTCCTTCTTCCAATGCACTCACAAATGCCGGAGGAATAATGTAACCACCAATTTTAATACTCTTCATCTCACTAGCATGAATGGTGTTTGAAAAAAAAATGCTTAATATTGATAAAGCAATAACACTCTTACGCATGATTAAAGTCCGTTATTAATTATTTGACGACAATGAAATCTCCTTTGTGCCAAATACCTACGCTAGATTTTTTATTATTAAGATCGACAAACTGTAGTTTCACAGCTAAATGTGGCATGAGGTAATAACGTTCACGACAAATACCATCCACGCTATATTTTTGTTTTTCAGGTAAACATGGCCCTGATGCCACCACACGAAATGAACTATTCCCTATATTGGAAACTTGAGAGTTTGCATATTGGTAATTAAATTTTTCAATCCTTGGTGCAACAACCAAGATGGTGCTAATGGTCGCTGACGTTGTCGCTGAGGCAGATTTTGCACTTTTTGTTACACCGCTTTCGCCAATAGGGTCATCTTTCCAATTTAATCGGTAATAACGTTCTTTATCGTCTTTGGGACCTTGATAAATAATTTTAAAAACATCTTTTGCTTGCCCCGGCAAAATCAGATTAGCGGGGGTTGATAATATTTCGTTCGGATCCGTAACGGGAATGACTTTTCCATTCTCAAGTGGCGAATCTATTTTCTCGATAGTTAAATTAACGAGCCTTGCCGTATTAACTGTATTTTCAATTTCTTTTGCTAATGAGTCTTCATCTGACGATATGATTTCAGTAATATTACCTACATTAACCGCCAAGCTCATTTTTAGTGGGAGAATAGATAATAAAGCTAATGCTAGTGTTATTTTTTTCATAATTATTAATTTTAAAAAAGATAACGATAAAGATAATATTTCCCTATAGTATCTTTATCGTGAAAATTAGTTATTCACTAAGCGTAAATAATCAATTAAGGAGCTGGTGTGAAAGTACCATCCCAAGTTGCAGTGAACTGAACTTTAACATCACCATCCCATGAACCGTCGGTCAGTGCTTTGAAGTCTGTCGCTGCACCAGCCGCTTCCGCGCTAGCGATAACGAAGGTGAACTCACCACGGTCAGTTGCACGCTCTGAACCATTGTAGATACCATCTGCAGCTAAGTTATCTAAACCTGATGTTAAGCCTTTTGAAGTATCGATTAACACAGTGTCAGTCGTTTTATTCAGATCTTCACCATTCCATTTAACGCCAACAGTTAATTTAGAATCATCTGTTGTTCTCGCTAAAGTGTTAGAAATGATTTTTGATGCTAATTTAAAATCTGTTGCACCTGATTGACCTTGAATAGCGATATCAAATGCGCCATTTTGTTGGTTAAAGCTTTTCTGACCTTCTGCATAGTTAAATGTTAAGCTTTTTAATGGCGTAACAACCAGCATACTTGTCGTATCTTTAATTGCGGTCGCTTGCCATGTTGCTGTCGCTTGAGCAGTACGAGTGTCAGCATTAGCAACTGTAGCAAAGGAAGCAGCAATAATTGTTGATAGCAAAACAGATGCCATTTTTTTATTTAACATGTTGTTCTCTCTATTTAATATCCATGAAGAAAAATTTAATTGCATAGCATAAAAAACACATTCATTGTGTGTTTTATAAAAAACAATCGAATTTCCCAGAGAATATGCTTAATAAAATAACCAGAATTAACTGATTATTTTATTTCTAATTTAAGAGGAAAAATTAGCAGTTATTTATGATGGTTTTTGTTGAGTAATTTCCCCAGGAAATATATTTACTCGCACTTCCTTTATTACCCATTCTTTTTTCAGAGTCAGTATCTTTTTCGACATATTTAATGACATCGACCCATCGTTTATCTAGAATATTTAAAAAAACATCTAGCTGATCTAAAGTAATCGCAGTGATTCCCATTTCATATCTTGATATCTGTTGCTGGCTGATTCCTATTAATTTCGCCAGTTGCTTTCCCGTCATGTTCTTTTCTTTACGTGATTTTCTTAAAAAAGCTCCCACCTGACCACTAATTATATTAGATTTCATTAACCACACTCCAATATAAAGAAACAATTTATTTAATTTCCATTAATAATAAATACATTAAAATAAGAGTAAAAACGTTTATACCGATCGAACAAGATTATTTTGATAGGTATCACCTATCAAATAGTAATTTATTGATCGTCGGGCTTTATTAAAATACAACGAGTGCGAGTACACCTAATATGATAAGCAGAATTAACTAACTGATATATATTAAATAAAGCGTTGTTCAATTTATTTAATATATTTTTTATTTTTTTAAAATAAAATTTACGTGGGAGGAGTAAAACCCTATAAAAACGAGATAAAATACATCATTTATTACAACAAATTACAATTTGAAACAGCTAAATTGTTTTTTGCAAAATAAAAAACTCATGAGATGAGTAATATACCAATATAAAAATATATTTCTACAGCTTAATTCGTTATTCCGCAATAATTTTCATTTAGATTACCAACTTAACAACAACCAACTCGCATCATAATATTTACAATCCAGATTGTATGCCATAAAGGCGCTATAAATTGGACGTATCAGAATGCAGTTCGCGCATATATTAATACATCTTGCTTAATATGTAGCGTTTGCTTATTAAAAATATTCTCTTTTTAGATCATTTGTTGATTTTTTATTCAAATTTAGGAAAGGGTATCGCAAATAGTGCTGGAAAAGCATTGCCTCTAAATGAGAGGCAATGGAGTTGGAGGATTTTTTAGTTCAGTCGAAAGCTATTTAACACCTTTAAGCTGTTTCATGGTTTCATCCACGTCAATCTCATCTTCAGAGAACGTTAATGTTGTTCCATGCTGGGTTTCAATAATTAGCTTTTTCAGTGCTCGAGTTGCCCCCGGCTTAATATTCGTTTTAGGTTTAATGCTGTTCATTAATGCACCAATCGATAACACGGTATTTTCTTTATCAATACGTGTATCTGCCGGAACATCTTCATAATAGATACGGAATGATTTGATAGCCGTCAGCTTAATGCGCTCACCAGCAATATAGATATATTTGCTTTCAGGGATCACTTTAACCGCAAAGGCGGATAAACCTTTATTATTTGTGGTTGGCTCAAACGTAACCGCCGCCCCTTTTTTAATCAGTTCTGGGTTGGCAACTTTAATCACATGAAAATAACGGTTATCCCCGTTTTCATCTTTGAGAAACCCAAAACCTTTATCTTCAAACCACGTTGTGATTGTTCCGTTCATTGCCATACCACCTTCTATATTGACTCAATTTCACAGCGCGCAGTATAAAACACAATGCCTGCCCAGACTACGCCTTTAGTTTTACACACCCAATAACATTATCGTCAGATAGCGCAAAATTGGGTATTATCCATAGCCACTTTTTATCTGGATAACCTGATGTCGACGATTATTGATACCTTTATTGCGCCCCCTTGCCATGATGACATTGAAATCATTGAGCAGGATGAGCACCTTATTATTATCAATAAACCTTCAGGGCTACTGAGCCTCTCTGGAAAGAATCCACAAAATCTCGATTCAGTACATTACCGGCTCGTTCAATTGTTCCCTGAATGCACCCTAGTGCACCGCCTTGATTTTGGTACTTCTGGTGTCATGGTCGTGGCTCGCAATAAAGCCATAAATGCAGAGTTATGCCGACAGTTTAGCCAGCGAACCGTGACGAAAGCCTACAGTGCGTTACTGTGTGGGCATGTGGAAAATGATCATGGTGTGATAGATGCGCCGATAGCCAAAGATCCGGCTTTATTTCCCCGAATGTCGATTTGCGTGACTCACGGTAAACCGGCACGTTCCAATTATCAGGTAATTGAGCGGTTTTATCGTGAGCTAGACGATGGACGTAAGTTGCCACTGACGAGGGTGAAATTTATCCCAGAAACAGGACGAACCCATCAGCTGCGCATTCACAGCCAACTTTTCGGTCATCCTATTTTGGGATGCGATCTGTATGGAGGCTTACTGCTTGCAGATATTGAACCTGCGCCGAGACTGATGCTGCATGCCAGTGAATTGAATTTTATTCATCCGATAACTGGAAAATCCATTCACGCACGCAGCAAAAGCCCGTTCTAAACAACTACCACATTAAATCGTCAGGAATTTTAAAATCTGCGTACGGATCGTCTTCATCCTGCTCTTCCTGACTCAAGGCGTTATTTAATACGATGCTGCTTTCATCACGTTGAGCGATTTTATCCGCCACACTCGCAGGAATAATTGCGTAAGTGCTCATTTCTGGATTGTCAGTCGCTAAACGCGCAATAGCGAGACGGCCGCTAATAAGTTGGTTTTGTGTTGTTTTGTCGACGGTCACTTGCTTGATGAGGTTATTATCTGTGAAGTTAAAGCTGATATCGCCTTTCGCCACGTCAATTTTGTTCATCTCAATCAGCTGCTTCACCTGAGCTTTATACTCTTTCGTCAGTGCCGCTTGTTTTTGTTGATCGCTCAGTTGCTTATCGCGCTCAAGCTGCGCTTTTTTATTCTCTTCTACCGCTTCTCTGGCTTCTCTAGCCTGCACGCGTGATTTCTTCGCTGTGCGCTGTACTTTCGCCATTTTTTTACTGGTGACGAGTCCCGCTTGGAGCATTTGCTCTTGTAAGGTAAGTTTTGCCATGTGGGTATCTAAGCCTGTTGAATGAAATTGGAGAGATTATACCTGCAAATTCGATTTCTTTTCGGTTACTTTTGCGATTCTTGCTTGATGAGTGATGGAAACATCATGTCATCAATTCCCATCAAAAAATGTCGGTATGACCAACAATAATCTGAATTTGTTTCAACCCCATAAATAAAACCCGCGTCTTAAATGAATGTGTCATTTTCAATACATCTTAAAGTGATCTGAATCACAAACATCAACAACTTAAGTCAAATTCAATGTCATTAAATGTAATCGAAATAACATTTCGACATATTTTGTATATTTCATTTTTTGAATTCATAATTGTTACTAAGCATGTCTTGAATAATGCATAGCCTATACATCTGAATTTTATTGTTATTTTTATATTCCTCATTGTTATGCATTCATATTCTTTGATTTTTTAAAATGTAACTATGAAAATATATTTTTAACGACATATAAATCTAAAATTACCTACAAAAAAAGAATTATAATAGAATTTATCGCTACCATATTAAGCCGCATTAAGCCATATTACGAGTAAGGATATCGTAACCTTTTGTAATTTATTTATTTTAACAAACTCACATTGAGGATAATGTGTAAATCATGCTTTGGTTGGAAATATTGTCAAATTTCACCCTATTGTTTTTTACTCTTAATTTGTTTAAAAATAAAAACAGATATGTGCTTACGCATTTGTTTTATTTAATATGTTTTGAAATTGATTCTTATTTAAGGTTTATGATGAGTTTGAAAAAAATAGAGAGAATTACAGAATCATTTTCTCAAGCTATCGCAGATGAAATTGCAAGCTTAAGAAGGAAAAAATTATTATCAGGTAGACAATTAGGCTCACTCATTGGAGTTTCCCAACAACAAATTTCACGCTATGAAAATGGTATCTGTGAAATAACTTTATCTACCTTATGTCTTTTACTTCATTATTTGGGTGTATCTTTAGAATCGTTCTTCTTCTTTGTTTCTGAACGCATAGAAGCCAAGGAACCAGAGCTTTACGATGAGTTTAATTTATTATTTGAGCAACATGGCGCTCTAATTTCAAAATAAATAACAGTGAATTAATAACACTAAATTTAGCGTTTAATTTAAAATCACTTAAATTAAAACTTATTATCATTCATTCTCAATTAAAAAAATAATTAATTGAAATTAATGTTTTTTAATCTATAAAAAAACAATTTTAAAAACCCACTCCATATGGGTATTTTCCATTTGTTTTAATCAATACTTCTAGAATAGCTTTATTTAAAGCTATTTATTGTTTTTTTATTAAAGAAATTAAATCAGTGAAAAATCATTGTAGATGCGCTTGCTGTTAGTTTAATGAGCGCATCTGTTTTTACTGTGAATGTGGGTAAAGATATCACCACTTTCACAGATTTCTTGAAGTATGTTTTATTTCGTTTTTTATATATAAAGGAATTTCAATATGGCTTTTAAAAAATTAGCGTTAACAACATTATTTGCTGGCGCTTCCTGTGTAAGTTTAAATGCAATGGCAGCACCTTCTGCAGAAGTGACTCTGCAAGGGATCCTAACCAACACCACCTGTGATGTCACCATCAATGGCGGTAAATCAGTCTTAAACGTGGGTGTCTTAAAAACCTCTGTGGGTGCAGGTTCAGACTTTACCGCAGTCAATGCAATGTCCTCTACAACCGTTGATATGCCAGTGACTTTAGTCGGTTGCACCAAGGGTGAAAAGGGCAACTTGATCATTCAAGGGATTACTTCCGTAGGTAACAACGAACGTAACCTCTTTGTTTCTGACGATTCGAAAACCGTTGGTTTTATGATTGAAAACGAAGCGAATAAAACTGTCACTAATGGCGAAAAAATCGCATTTGGTATTGGTGCAGAAAATACTGACGCGCAATACACCTTCAAAGTTGGTATGGCAACAACAACAGATGCACCTGAAGCAGGTTCCTACAGCGCACCCATCTTAGTGGCTTATATCGTTGACTAATTCGATTTAATTAACTCAGTCGATTGAGGTAAGGCGGGCTCCGTCTTACCTATATTCTGCCACGAAAACTATGAGGATAGACAAATGCGAAATAACCGACTAATGCAAGGGATCTGCGGTGGCTTGCTATTGCTATCAGGTTCATCGATAGCCGGGATCGCTATCGATACCACTCGAATTATCTTTTCAGAAAGTGATAACACCACCGGAAAAAGCGTAGGGATTACCAGTTCAAGCCAGTCACTCACGCCTTATCTGGTCAAAACACAAATGTTGCGTGACCCCTATGGCGATCAAGGAGAAACCCCTTTTGTGGTGACGCCCTCCTTATTCCGCTTAGAAAAAGGGTCGACCAATCAAGTCCGTATAATGAAAAACAGTGTGGCGCTCCCGCAAGATAAAGAATCTGTTTTTTATTTTCGTACCATCGCCATGCCGACCAGCGAAAAAGGATTGAATGCCCCACAAAATCATATTGATGGTGCCGTACAAGTGTCGACGGGAAACATCATTAAGCTGTTTTATCGCCCGAATCAGTTAGGCATGACCCAGCCACAAGCCATGAAATCGCTGAAATTTTCGAGTGTAAATAATGGGGTTCAAGTGTCCAATCCGTCCCCGTACTACATCACCTTAGACAGCGTAAAAATTGCCAATAAGCCCGTTTCTCTGAGTACCAAAAAGGGAAATAACATGATTGCGCCGTTTAGCAGCATCACCTATTCCCATGTTCAACGACAAGGCTCGGTTGAATGGAAAGCCATTAATGACTATGGCGGAAAGGACGAGTTTCATGCGCAAATTCAATAAATTACTTATTGCTTCTTTTGTCATATTGCTTAACGGATGGCACATGGCACAGGCGGAGAATACCGAGATTAGAGCGCTCATTACCGATGATGTTGGGTGCGAAATTCGCATTCCCAACTCATTGCAATTTACCCCGATGCGCACATCCGATTTTCAAGGCGCGATAACCACACATCAAATTAAGCCCTTGAAAGCGCAATTTATCTGTGTGGATAAAACGGGAAATCTCACCCCCAAGATTACGTTACAGGGAAATACCCCCTATAACGAAAGCACCATTTTCTTGGATGGAACCCCAAATAGCACAGGGTTTATGTTACGCCTCAGTGATGGCACGCCGCTCTCCCTGAGTGATTTTTATGACACAAGCAAAGCCTTTAAACGCGGTGAACAGATTGCCTTAACGCCACTGACCAAAGAGAACCATCACCAAACTGAAGAGACTTTTCTCGTGGGTTTAGTGGGGCCCGTGGATGGGGAAGCCATTCCTGGTGAATTCTCAGCCTCATTGACGTTTAACCTTATTTTTCAGTAAGACCTAAAAATAGGAAATCATCATGACACTGACTCAAAAGTCACTCTATTCCCTGCTCATCCCCACTGCATTGTATGCGGCAAGTCTGGGGCAATCCGCGATAGCGGCAACCTCGGCCACCACTAAAATCAGTGCCAGCATTGTCGGTGGTGGCTGCCAAATTACCGCGCCCTCAACTGTTTCGATTCGTAACGGGGATCTTATTCCTGCTGAAGAGATCACCACCAGTGATATCAGCGAAACCTTTGACCTCACCATTCTTGGCTGTAAAGGTTACGGGTTAACCCCCTCGATAACCCTCGAAGGGGACACCGATAGTGCCTCCGGTGAAGCGCTGTTTGTGAGTCCCGGCAGCACCAGTACAGGCTATGGCATTTTATTGTCGACGGCTGGCAATACTAACTTCGAAGGTAGTGACAACCTGGCAACGGATAAAAAAATCACGGCTCTCACCACCAAAGAATGGAATAAAACCTTTGCCAGCACATTGAATGGAACCATCCCACTGAAGGCAACCGTCAGTTGTGGAACCTGTACTGCCAATAACTTACAAGGCGGCGAGTTAACCGCCTCATTAACATTTAATTTTTTCTATCACTGATTTTGAAGGCCGTTAATAACAATGATACGAAAACTGTCTTTCTTTAGCGTGATTGTAGGGTTGCTATTACCAGCCAGTGAATTACAGGCAGGCAGTGCCTCAACCACCCTCTCCTTTTCCGCCTTTTTTTATGGTGGTAGCTGCGATGTGACGGTGCCAAATACCGTCACGTATAACAATGGCGCACCACTGCCCTACGATGAAATTCTGAAAAATCCGCAACGTAGCGGATTCACGTTAACCCTCTCAGGGTGCCAGGGCTATTTTTTAACACCCAGAATTGCGGTCAAAGGGAACACGTTCACCGCAGATAACAATGAATCGCTGTATGCCGATGCATCCAGCACCGCAAAAGGCTATGGCGTCAGGCTATCCACCCCCGGAAATACGCTTTTTAATGCCAATGACAATACTGCGAAACCCGGCAATGAGGTGATCACCATCAAGACATGGCCATCGGATGGAACCAGCGATGTCGCAAGATTAAACAGCTCGCTTGATTTTACTGCTGTGCTTGCCTGCGGCACCTGCACGGCCAGTGACAATTTGCAAAACGGTGAACTTATCGCAACCGTCACGTTTAGCTTCGTATATGACTAATTGGGTAATCAGTATGTTTTCGAATCGTTTTTCTTACTCTCACACGCTTATTATTGTATTGATATGGGGTGTTTTTTCAGCCTTGGCTTCCGCTACTGAAGGCGGTTTACGCTTGGCTCAAACGCGTGTCGTGTTCGATGCGGCAAACCCAAATGCCAGAATTGCTATTAAAAACAGCAGCCCGCAGGTCTACTTAATCAAAGCTGACGTCCTCAATACGCCAGAGGGGAATGCCCACAAACCCGCGCCCCCGTTTATTGTGACACCACCCATGTCTCGCTTAGAAAAAGAGAGCCAAAATACGCTGCTCATTGTGCGTAATGGTACCGCAGAGCTGCCGACAGACCGAGAATCCGTGTTTTATTTAAGCTTATTAGCGATCCCTTCCACCACAAAAGCGAATGCCCCCGAAGGTGAGATGACCAGTGCGCAAGTTTCGGTGGGGATCCGCAACGTTATCAAACTGTTTTATCGCCCGAAAGGGTTACCCATGAGCGTCGAAACCGCCTCAAGCCAACTGGTTTTTCGCCAGCAAGGTCAACAGCTCGAAGTCAGTAACCCAACGCCGTATTACATAACCTTGGCACAATTGAGTGTGGATCAGCACCCCATTGATGTACGAGAACTGGACCCTATGATTGCCCCCTTCTCCACCCA